>NZ_JBQKLI010000001.1:0-220452 GCF_052116305.1 Gallicola sp. Sow4_E12
AATGAAAGAATTCAAAGCAAAACAAAATGGATGCCTCCTACAAAATATAGGCTAGCATCCACTTGTAAATAATTAATTTAATATTGTGTCCAGTTTTATGGGTACACATCATTTTCAGGACGATCTTTTTGTTATTTATTTTGTTCTTCAATATTTACAGTAGTTTCAGAAGGGTTAATTTCTTTTGTTACTTCAATTTTTTTGTTATCCTCGCTGCTGTCCACAGCTTCTTCTTTAGTTGTAGTTGTGCCTGTATAATTTTCTCTGATCTCTTTAACTGTTTTGATCTCTTTTAGTTTCACGATCTCATCTTTTACTTTGTCAGATACTGCATTTGTTCCGCCAAGAATAAAGATATTTTTAACAGAGGGTGATTCTAGATATTCTTTCGTTTCAGGTGCAAGGTAGTCTGTATTTGTAAGAAGCAGAACAGATCTGTATGCATTTACAAGGGGTGCGGCTGCTAGAGCGTCTGGATAGTTTTGTCCGCTGGCGATAATTACAGTTTGTCCTGGAGTATATGGACCTGTTAAGCGGTAAGATTCTGCAATTTTTACAGCTGTATCATAGCGGTTTAATCCTGAGAATCTCTTCTTTGCATTTTTTATTTTAGGCAGTGCTTTTTCTCCACCGAATACCATGTCTGGATTTTCTAATGTGAGAGCTGGATTATGAAGAAGAAGTGATCCTTCTTTTCCGATATAGGGTCCAGCCACCAAGGCGTCTGCATAACCCATACCAGTAGCGTAGCCCAATCGAGTTCTAGTGCTTTTATCTAAACTATTTTGGTATTCGTTGATTTCTTTTCCTGTTTCATAACGGTTGTCGCCGCTTAGTCTTGTAACAGTATAATCATTCTTTAGTACATTTTCTACTTTTTGGCTTACGGCTTTTGTACCACCCAAAATAATAACTTCTTTTACCTTAAGTCTTTTTAATTCTCTCGATACTGAATCCTTGACACTAGTCGAAGATAAAAGAATCGGTCCGTTGATTTGAATAGACAAAGGTCCTCCAGATAAAGCATCAGCATAACCGCTATCTGAAGCGATAATAGCTTTCTCAGCTTCAGGGAAAGAAGCTTTGCTGATCGCTACAGATGTTTCTACTCGGCCGCTGCCATATACTCTAGTTAAATCTCCTCCTGCTGCTTGAGATAGAGGGGAAAATGTTCCGATGGATAGTGCTGTTAATGCACAGACTGCTAATAATTTTTTCATTGTATTCTCCTTATTTAGTCTTTTTGAATGTGTTGATATTAAATTCTTTTATCGATACAGTTACTGTTTCAAAATGATCATAATAAACCATGCCGGGCTTTGCTGATCGGGATTTTTTAACATTTTTCTTTTGGGTAAAATCTACGTCTACAAATTTTTCTGAACCGGCACTGCTGTAGTAAGCTGCAAGAAATGCTGCTTCTTTAAAATCTTCTTCATTCAGCTCGTTGTTTCGCAGGATTACATGGGAGCCGGGTATATCTTTTGCATGGAAGAAATAGTCTTCCCGATTCGCTGTTTTTAAAGTTAATATATCGTTTTGCCGATTGTTTTTACCAACATAAATATCTTGTCCGTTGGAACTGATAAAGTGATAGGGTTTTGATTTTTCAAATCGTTCTTTTTTCTTTCTTTTTTTAATCAACCCGTAATCGATCATTTCTTCCCGTATCTCTTCGATTTCGCCTACTTCAGTGATATGATTCATAGAGTCTAAAAGCTGGCTGATATATTTTAATTCTTCCCTGGTTTTTGGAATCTGTACTTCCAAAAGTTTATGGCGGTTTTTCATTTTGGAATACATTTTATAATAATGCTGGGTATTTTCCCAAGGAGATTTTTTATGGTCCAGCGGGATTGTGATCTTTCCGAGATTTGGATCATAGAAATTTTCTACTTCGATAGATTTTGTACCTTTTTCGATTCTATGATTATTTGCAGATAGAAGATCGCCGAAGATTTTATACTGCTCCCGATCCTTGCTTTCAATCAACTCATTTTCCATCGTAGCTAATTTGTTGAGATCGCGATTGTACTTTCTCTGAACAATTTTTCGCAGAGAGCTTACCTTTTGAGAAATACGATCGTCTACTGCACTTTTTTTATAATATTCTTCAAGCATTTCCGAAATCGTATCAAATCTTATTTTCTCGTTTCCCAGATAACGGATATCTAGACCATGGAATTCTTTGAAACTTTCATCTTCCGGATCGAGGATAATTTGAGGGTCGATGTCTCTTTGGATTATTCGTTCATACAGCTTATAAAACTCTTTATCAATTCTTTCCCATTCTTCTTGCTCAATATAATGAAGCCTTGTGGAAGGCGCAAGGTTTGCGAGATTCGATAGTTCACGACCTAGTATGGGACTAAAGCCGGTATAGTGGCGATAGAAAAATTGAAAGAGCTTCTCATCATCCATTTCTTCGTTATAAAGCTCAGAAGGATTTTTATAACCTTGTTTTTCTAAATCCCATTTATCATCTTTTATGGTGCTGTAGGAAAGTCCTGGTATGATCTGGCGGACTCTCGAGATATCTTTTGAGATTCTTTTTAATGCATCAATAATAGTATGATCTTCTTTTACGAGGATCAGATTCGAATGTTTTCCCATCAGTTCGATAATCAGTTTTTTATTGACGGGAAGACCCAGCTCGTTAAAGGTCTTGATTCTAAATGCAATAACCCTGTCAAAACCGTCTTGTTCGATGTCTTCTATAATACCGCTTTGAATCTGTTTGCGAAGAAACATACAAAAGTTAGGAGCCGTCAGAGGGTTTTTTCGGCTTTCTGAAGAGAGATATACTCTAGGAATGCTGCTGGATACTCCAAGGAGAAGCCGATAGTTTTTTCGATTATGATAAACGGTCAGATGGATCTCGTTTCGATCCGGTTGATTGATTTTATTGATTTTTCCGCCGATTAATTTTTCTTTTAATTCATCCACTACAAAGTGGGTTACGATGCCGTCATAGCTCATCTTATCACCCTTTCTTCTACTCAGTATAGCATAAAACTACAAGTATATTATGACAATTTTGTCATAATATATTGATCTTTGCATTTTTTTGTTTTAACATATATCTACCAAGTAAAAAGATTAGGAGTTTATGCATGACGTATTCAATGACTGGTTTTGGAAGAATAGAAGGCGAAAACGAAGATTTTCAGATTAGTATTGATTTAAGAGCTGTAAATCACAAGTACTTCGATATTCAATTTAAAGCTCCTTATTTTCTTAAATTTGCAGAAGATGCAGTTAAGAGCAAAATAAAGGAATATGTTGAGAGAGGACGTATCGAAGTTTTTATTAATGCTGAAAAGAAAACTTCGGAGAAGGCAGATCTGAAAGCTGATTTTTTGTTAGCTGAAAAATATTTTCAGACAGTTGTAGCCTTAGAAGAAAAATTCAAAAGTCCTTTTAAAGACAAGCTTAAGTGGATATTAGAAAGAGACGGGATCCTTCAGGTCGAGTATGAAAAGATCGACGAGAAAAAAACAGAGGAGTTTTTGATATCCTTATTGGAAAAAGCTTTAGAAAGTTTAGATATAATGAGGAAAACCGAGGGAGAGGAGACAAAGAAAGACTTATTAAACAAACTCGACTCTATCGAGACAAAAGTTAAGATTATCGAAAAAAGATCTCCTGAAGTTTATGAGGAAATCAAAGAGCGCCTTGAAAAAAGACTGGAAGAGATATTATCTCCAGAAAATATCGATCAGAACCGAATCCTGCAGGAAGTGTGCTACTATGCGGATAAAGCAGATATCAATGAAGAAATTCAAAGAATCCGATCTCATCAGGAACAGTTTAAACAAAGTTTGAATTCCGAAGGGAGCATCGGTAAAAAATTAGATTTTATTATTCAGGAAATGAATCGAGAAGCAAATACGATGGGATCAAAATCGAATGACCCTCTTTTGACGAAAAATATTATCGAAATTAAGTCTGATATCGAAAAAATGAGAGAACAGGTACAGAATATTCAGTAGGGGGAAGTATGAAATTAGTTAATATAGGTTTCGGAAATTTTGTTTCCCTTGAGCGGGTGGTGTCTATTATCGGACCGGACTCTGCTCCTTTAAAAAGAATGATTCAGCGGGCTCGGGAAGAAGGGAAAATTATAGATGCTACTTTTGGAAGAAAAACAAGATCTATTATCAATCTAGACAGCGATCAGATCGTGCTGTCGGCTCTTCAGCCAGAGACTTTAGTAGCAAGAATCGATCCAAAAAATAATGAAGAAAACGAGGAGGAAAATAATGCGTGATGGTTTTCTATTAGTCCTTTCCGGTCCTTCCGGAGTTGGAAAAGGTACAGTTTGCGAAGCTTTGATGAAACACAGAAAAGATATAAAATACTCCATTTCAGCAACAACTAGAAAAAAACGTCCTTTGGAAAAGAATGGCGAAAATTATTATTTTATGAGCCAAGAGGAGTTTAAAGAGAGTATAGTGAATAAAGAATTTTTGGAATATGCACAAGTTCATGGAAACTACTATGGAACACCGAAGAGATTTGTTACAGAATCTGTTGATAGCGGTGATATAGTTATATTGGAAATTGACGTGCAGGGAGCTTTGCAAGTAAAAGAAAATTGTCCAGAGGCTGTATATATTTTCTTGCTGCCGCCGGATCTGCAGGAATTAAGAAATCGAATTGAGAAGAGATCTACAGAAGATGAAGATACAATTAACTTGAGAATGAACAACGCTCAAACCGAACTTACTTTTATCGACAAATACGATTATGCCGTTATCAATGACGATGTAGATAAAACAGTAGGAAAAATTGAAAGTATTATCGAAGCAGAAAAATTAAAAGTTACAAGTATACAGGGGGTAGAATTATGATAAATCCATCATTTGAAGAATTAGCAAAAATCAGCAACAGCCGTTATGCGATATCCGTAATGGTATCAAAAAGAGCCAGAAGGATTATAGCAGGTTCAGAACCTATGGCAGATGTCAAAAGAGATTCTCCAGTAACTCAAGCCTTAGAAGAAATCGTAGAAGGCAAAGTGTTTGCAGTAGAAAATGAAGACGAATAAAAAGATTCTTTTAGGGATTACTGCAGGAATTGCCATTTATAAAGTCTGCGATTTAGTTTCAAGGCTTATTAAAAGAGGTTATGAACTGGAGATTATAATGACAAAAGATGCAGCTAAGCTTGTTTCGCCATTGGTATTTGAGACGATGGGAAGATGCCGAGTATATCAAGAGATGTTTCACGACGGTCATCACGAAGAAGTGGAGCATATAGAATTAGCCTCTAGAGCCGATATCTTTTTAGTGGCACCTGCCTCAGCAAATACTATGGCAAAAATTGCCCATGGTATTGCAGATAATCTCTTAACAGCTACAGCTTTGGCTTATACAAAACCGATACACTTCGCTGTTACGATGAATACAAATATGCTTCAAAATCCAGCAACCCAAGATAATTTAGAAGTGCTTAAAAGGAGAGGCCATCAGTTCATCGAGTCTTCTGTAGGGGAGCTTGCATGCAATACCTTTGGAGACGGCCGTATGGCTGAACCGGAAGAAATTGCTGAATATATCGATGTTATTGCTTATAAAAAAGATCTTAAGGGAAAAAGAATTATTGTTACAGCTGGTCCTACCTGGGAAAGAATTGATCCAGTAAGATATTTGTCTAATGATTCCAGCGGAAAAATGGGTTATGCTATTGCAAAAAAGGCAATCCTTCGAGGAGCCGATGTGGTTTTGATTAAAGGACCTACAGCTATTGAATCTCCAAAGGGCTGCAAAACGATTGACATCACAACAACTCAAGACCTTTTAGATGCACTTCGCAATGAATTTCCAACGTGCGATGCTTTGATTATGGCAGCTGCTCCTTCTGACTATAAAGTTCCCGTTCAAGCTTTAGAGAAGATCAAAAAATCAGGGGAAGGTTTGGAAATTCAATTAATAGAAAATCCGGATATCCTAATGGAAATGGGAAAGAATAAAAAGAACCAGACGGTTATTGGCTTTGCTGCAGAAACAGAGAATTTACTTGAAAACGGAAGAAAGAAACTCCATAAAAAGAATGCGGACTATATTATCGCCAACGATGTTTCGAAAGAAGGTGCAGGATTCAATGTGGATACAAATATCGCAGTAATTTTGTCAGAGAAGGAAGAAGTTTTTCTTGATAAAATGACGAAACTGGAATTGGCTGATAGAATTTTAAATTTATTAAAGGATGAACAATAATGTTTTTTCAAGTTTTATTGAAAAACAAAACAAAAGTTACAGACCGGCTCTACACTTATTCTTATGATAAAAATATTAAAAATGGGTGCAGAGTCATTGTTCCTTTTGGAAAAGGCAATAAAAAAAGGATGGGTATCGTTGTCGGAACAGTAGAGGAAATTGAATTCGACAAGATTAAATCGATAGAGAAAGTGTTGGATGAAGAGCCGATTTTAAACGAGGAACTGATATCCATCGCTTTTTTTATGGTAGAAGAATATCTGTCAGATCTATCAAGTGCTATGCAGACTGTTCTTCCTCCTGGAAATTTTTCGGAAATTGTAGAGTATTTTTATTATGAGGGAGATTCCAAGGAAGATCTTCTCATCTATCTTAAAGAGCGAAGAAGCTGGGAAGAGATACAAATTAAATTTTCTATATCTCATCTTGAATTAATGGAAAGGGTAAAGAAGGGAGAACTGGAATTTTTTCTGGAAAGGAAAAATAGTCTTTCTGAGAAGAAAATCCGTATTGTCCGTTTAATTCAGGATTATAATAAAGATCTTGTGTCCAGCCGAGCTGTCGCCCAAAAACGTGTTGTAGATTATCTTGAGGAAAAAGGAGAGATTCTTTATGAAAATCTTTTGAGAGAAACGAATACAAGCTCTACTGTGGTTTCTGCACTTCTAGAGAAAAAAATAATTGAAGTTGAAGAGCGGAAAGTTTTTAGAAAAATTGCAGAAGATAAACCTGAAAATTATGAAAAAATCAAATTCAATGATGAACAGAAAAAGGCCTTTCAAAAAATAACCGAGCTTCGGAAACAGGGAAAAAATAAATTTCTTCTACAAGGGGTAACAGGAAGCGGAAAAACGGAACTTTATCTTCAGCTTGTAGAAAAAGCAATAAATGAAGGCAAAGGAGCCATCGTTTTAGTACCGGAAATTTCTCTTACGCCTCAGACTATCGCACGGTTTTCCGGCAGGTTTCCAGGAATGGTAGCGGTACTTCACTCGAGACTTTCTGTAAATGAGCGTTTCGATCAGTGGAAGCAGATTCAGACTGGACATTTTAAAATTATAATCGGTGCGAGGTCAGCTATCTTTGCTCCGGTTAAAGACTTAGGGCTTATCGTTGTAGATGAAGAACATGAACTTAGCTATATCAGCGAAAAAAACCCAAAATATGATGCTATAGAAGTTGCAGAGTTTAGATCCCGATATCATAATTGTCCTATAATATTAGGCTCGGCGACTCCTTCTATAGAACATTATTTCAAAACAAAAGGTAATGAATATCATCTTTTAGAATTAAAAAAACGGGCGAATAAAACAGCTCTTCCCGAAGTCCATATCGTGGATATGAGAGAAGAAATGAAAAATGGAAATTTTTCCATGTTCAGTGAGGCTTTACAAGAAGGAATCGCTGAAAACTTAGAAAAGAACGAACAAAGCATACTTTTTTTAAACAAACGAGGACATTCTTCTTATATTTTCTGCAGACGATGCGGTTATGTTATGGAATGCGATCACTGCGATGTGGCCATGACGTATCACAAAAGGCAGGGAAGACTTGTCTGCCATTTATGCGGAAGAACGAAGATAAAAGAAAATGTTTGTCCCAACTGCGGAAGCAAGGCGATTAAAGAGTTTGGTGCCGGGACAGAAAAATTAGAAGAAGAAACAAGAGCAGCCTTTCCAGAGGCTAAAATTCTAAGAATCGATTCAGATACGATGACACATAAAGATAGTTATAATCAGCTTTATAAAAAAATGAAGAATCATGAAGTAGATATCCTTATAGGAACTCAGATGATTGCTAAAGGGATGGACTTTTCGGCAGTAACCTTAGTGGGTGTAATCGCTGCAGATATTAGTTTAAATCAAGGCAATTACAGAGCATCGGAAAGAACATTCCAGCTTTTAACTCAGGTAGCAGGCAGAGCCGGCAGAGGAGATTTGAAAGGCAAGGTATTTATTCAAAGTTACAAGCCGGATCATTATGCTATCCAAGCAGGCAGACATCAAGACTTTCAAGATTTCTACGAAGAAGAAATTCAAAAAAGAAAACAATTTAAATATCCGCCCTTTTATAATTTAGTAAATATTAAAGTTTTTCACGGGAACCGCTACAGAACAAGGGAAAAAATATTTGAAGTATCAAAACTTCTTCAAAAAGAGCTCTTAGCATCGGGAGTGGAGTTTTATTTATCAGGACCGAATCCTTGTCCTGTAGAGTGGATTAATAACTTTTATCGTTTCGAAATCAATTATAAATTTCCCAAAGGAAATGATGAATATAAAAAGGTCTTAAAACGGGTATTAAATGACAATATATATAAGATCGACTGGAAAAATTATAGAATGACTATGACCATGAACCCGGTCAATTTTTATTAGAATATAGAAAGGAAGAAAATATGGCTATTAGAGAAGTAAGAATAGAAGGGGATCCTCTTTTAAGAAAGAAATCCCGAGAAATAGATGAAATCAATGATCGAATCCTTGTTCTTTTAGAGGACATGATTGATACAATGTATGAAAAAGACGGAATAGGGCTTGCAGCACCTCAGGTCGGAGTTCTTCGAAGAGCTGTCGTTATAGATATGAGAGACGATACTGGAGTATTTCGTATGATCAATCCTGTCATTGTAGAAAAATCTGAAACAGGACAAATCAATGTAGAAGGATGTCTATCTGTACCGGAACGTCAAGGCTATGTAGAAAGACCGGAGTATGTTTTGGTTGAATATACAGATGAAAAGGGAGAAAAGAAAAAAATCAAGGCTGAAGGCTATTTTGCAACCTGTATCTGCCACGAGCTGGATCATTTAGACGGTGTACTTTATATCGATCGAGAAATCGAGCTGACTCAAGAGCAGATCGATGAACTTGGTAAATCCATGGATGAAGAATAGAGGTTATTATGTGTAGAATCGTATTTATGGGAACACCTGATTTTGCAGTAGAAAGTCTTTCTTTATTATTAGAAGAAGGGTTTGAGATACCTCTAGTAGTTACTCAGCCGGATCGTCCCGGAAATCGCAAGAAAATGACTCCGACCCCCGTTAAGCTCCTTGCAGAAGAAAAAGGTTTGGAGATCATAACGCCGGAGAATGTCAACGATGCGAAAGTTGTAGAAAAAATCAAGGCTCAAGAACCGGATTTTATTGTGGTGGTAGCTTTTGGTCAGAAGATCGGAAGAGAAATCCTCGATTATATAGGGGAAAGAATCATCAATGTTCATTCTTCTATCCTTCCTAAATACCGAGGCGCAGCGCCGATCAACTGGGCTATTATCGAAGGAGAGGAAACTTCTGGGGCAACGATTATGATGATAGATGAAAAACTGGATCGGGGAGATATTCTTCATACCGTGGCCACTAGGATTGGAAAGGATGAAACTGCACCTGAACTTGAAGAAAAAATAAAAGTTTTGGGGGCGGAGGGACTTGTAGAGGTTCTGCGGAATTTTGAAAAATATTATGAAAACAGAAAGAGCCAAAAGGAAGAAGAGGCAAGTTATAGAGGTTATTTAACAAAAAGTATGGGGAAGATCGACTGGTCCGAAACTGCAGAAGTTATTTATAATAAGTATAGAGGTCTCAAACCTTGGCCGGGCATGTTTTTTGTTTATAATGGAGAAAATATAAAGGTTCATAAAATGAACATAATTAAGAATTATAATGAATCTAAAGAAATAGGCGAAGTGGCGGAAATCTGCAAAGATCATATAACAATTGCTGCAGCAGAAGGGGCAGTAGAAATATATGAACTTCAGTTTCCAGGCAAAAAAAGAATGACTGTGGAACAATTTTTAGCCGGGAACACTTTCCCTAAAGGAATTAATCTTCAAAAGGAGGTTTAGTATGTTTTATTATGATTCTAGTTTTTTATTATTAATACCAGCTTTGATAATAGCAGCCTATGCACAGTTTAAAGTCAAGTCAACCTTTCATAAATATAATAAAGTCTCCTCTCAAAAAGGATATACGGGAAGAGATGTTGCACGGAGTATATTAGACCGTTCCGGGCTGAGCGATGTACAGGTTATGGCTGTAAGCGGAGAATTATCAGACCATTACGACCCTATGCAAAGAGTTGTACGGCTCTCAGAGTCTGTCTATAATAAAAGCTCTATTGCAGCAGTTTCTGTTGCGGCCCATGAGGTAGGCCATGCTCTTCAGCATCAGGAAGGCTATGCTCCTTTAACATTCAGAACTTTTTTAGCTCCTGTAGCAGGAATCGCATCTCAATCTGTTTGGGTTTTGATTTTATTAGGAATAATTTTTTCAATTCCATCGTTAATTAATATCGGGATTGTAGTTTTTTCTGTAACGGTACTTTTTCAGATCGTTACATTACCGGTAGAGTTTAATGCCAGTTCTCGTGCGATCGTTCAATTAGAAAATGAATTTCTTACTCAGGAAGAAACAGGTTCGGCAAAAAAAGTTCTTCGTGCGGCAGCCTTAACATATGTTGCAGCAACCTTAGTTGCGATCGCCCAGCTTTTAAGACTTATATTGTTATCAGGCAACAGAAGGGATTAGTATGAAAGAAAGAGAAACGGCAATTGAAATTTTATTGAAAACCCACTATGAGAACGGGTATGCTTCTGATCTATTGAAAAATTTGGAAGCCTCTAAAGAAAATCAAAAGGAGATCGGTTTTGTTAAAAAGCTGGTTTACGGAGTTTTAGAGGAACAAAAAGCGTTAGATTATTTTATTAGAGAATACAGCAATACTCCTTTTGCTCATTTAGACAGGGAAATTTTAGAGATACTTAGAATTTCTATTTATCAGTATTTGTTTATGGATAAAGTACCGGAATATGCCATAGTAAACGAGGCTCAGGAACTGGTTGAGAAATATTCTGAAGACCGAAACAAGGCCTTTGTCAATGGAATTCTTAGAAATGCAATACGAGATGAAATCAGCAAAAGCGATATTAAACTAAAAAACAAATGGACTCGTTTGGAAGTAGAGTATTCTGTATCGAAAGATCTTTTGGATCTTTTGAGAAAGAACTATTCTGATAAAACCATCAAGAAAATTCTGAAATCCTATAATTATTCTTCAGATACTATGATTCGAGTTAATAAAAGCAAAACAACAAAAGAGGAATTAGTCAGCTTGTTAACTGAAGAGGGCTATAAACTTCGCCAGCATGAAGAAATTGATGCTGTTTTAATTCTAGAAAATTCCTTCGGTTTAACAGAAACGGAAGCTTTTAAAAAGGGGTATTTTACGATTCAAGATGCAAGTTCCGTACTCTCAGCATTCTACGCTGATCCGGAAAAAAATATGAATGTGCTGGATTTATGTGCGGCACCCGGATCTAAAACTTGCCAAATGGCTGAGATAATGAACAATACCGGCAGTATAACGGCAAATGATCTTCATCGAAACAAGCTTCGCTTTATAGAAGAAAATGCAGAAAGACTTGGGGCTGAAAATATTGAAACGGCTTCTTTCGACGGTACGGTATTCAGACCGGAATGGGAGAAACAGTTTGATCTTGTTCTGCTGGATGCGCCTTGCTCGGGAACGGGAATCATTTCAAAAAAACCGGAGATAAAGCTTCGCCGAACAAAAGAAGAAACGAAAGAACTGGTAGAGACTCAAAAGAAGCTAATTGATCAAGCCGTGAAATATGTAAAAAAAGGCGGATATCTGCTCTATTCTACCTGCAGCATTCTATCTGAAGAAAATGAAGATCAGAGGGACTATATTCTAAAGCATTATAATGTGGAAGGTTTTCCCTTGTTTTATAAAGGCGCAGAACGAGACTATCTCAAAATTATGCCGTACGAAATAGATCAAGATGGATTTTTTATCGCCAAGTTTAGAAAATTATAGTATAAAAAGAAGATTGTGTGTCGGAAGCATACAATCTTTTTTAGCGAGTGTATAAAGAAGAGCTGTTAATAAGTGTGAGAGCGTGGAGTGTTAAAAAAGAAAGAAAAGAGAAGAGTGAAGGTAGGGAAGAAAGTGGATAATCGACTTTCTGTTCGTAAAAAAATAGATACTATACTTAATCGAACGAATCGACATCATCGATCGAGTAAGATCTGCTTCTTTTACTATGGCGAAAATGAATATGTTTTTCATTTTCCACCGTAACTCCACCCTTTCGCTCTCCCGACTCTCACACTCTTTGGTTAATAATTACAAAGTCATGATGCAAACTTAATCAGGATAATAACATAGATATTACAAAAGGTCCCTATATATTTGCCGGAAAAGCATTTTTATAAGGATATCTATTTATGATATAATTTTAAAATAGGAGTATACTATGGAAATATATAATAATATGAGTTTGCTAGAACTTGAAAAAAAACTAGTACAGTGGGGGGAGAAGAAGTTTCGAGGCCGCCAGATTTATGAAGGGATTCATAAACAGGGGATTTCATCGATTGACGATATGACGAATCTATCGAAGTCTCTTAGAGAAAAGCTGAAGGAAAGAGGCACTATTGCGAAACTTGAGATTCTGGAAGTCTTTTCATCTAAACTAGATGATACAAAGAAATTTATTTTGGAATGCAAAGACGGCAATGTGATAGAGGCAGTTTACATGAAATATTCCAGCCACTCTACATTATGCATATCTTCTCAGATAGGCTGCAAGATGGGCTGTGTATTTTGTGCTTCCACAAAAGAGCGCTTTGGAAGAAATTTAGAAAAGCATGAGATGCTGGACCAGATCTATGCAGTCAATGAGTATTTAAATACTCGTATCGACAATGTAGTTCTTATGGGAATCGGAGAACCTCTTGAAAATTATGATAATGTGACAGGTTTTATTGAAATGATTTCCGACGAGAAAGGTTACGGAATGAGTATTCGTTCTATCACTTTGTCTACCTGCGGCATCGTACCGAAGATTTATCAGCTGGGAGAGGATCATTTTCCGATTAATTTAGCGATATCTCTTCACAACCCTTTCAATGAAGAAAGAAAAAAACTGATGCCTATCGGAAAAAAATATTCGATAGAAGAAATACTAGATGCTTGCGATTACTTCTTTAAAGAAACAGGACGCAGGGTAAGTTTTGAGTATACCTTGATACAAGATGAGAACGACAGCCTTAAATACAGCAAAAAACTTGTACAGCTGCTTAGGGGAAGGAATTGCCATTTGAATCTGATTCCATTAAATCCGATAAAAGAATATGACAGAAGTTCTTCCTCGGAGAAAAGCGTACAGGAATTTTACAATTACATGAACAAACACGGTATTACCACTACGATACGAAGGAAACAAGGGCAGGATATCGAAGGTGCCTGCGGTCAGTTAAGAGCAAATTATATTCGCGAGGAAAGGAGCTAAACCCTTTGAGAGTTTATTCAAATACGGATATCGGAATGATCCGAGATCTCAATGAAGATTATTATGACAATATTATTGAAGAAAATTGGGCGCTCCTAATAGTCGCAGACGGTATGGGCGGCCACAAAGCTGGAGAAGTAGCTTCGATGATGGCGGTTGAAGGGATCAAGAACTTTATCTGCGAAAACACGAGTAGGATAACAAACCGCTTAGAATTATTAGAAAAAGCGATAGAAGAAGGCAATAAGAAAATATACGGTTTAGCCACCAGTTCGGAAGACTGCAGCAATATGGGAACAACGGTTGTCTTGGCTTTTATTGAAGGGGATTGTCTATATGCTGCAAATGTGGGAGACAGCAGAGCTTATTTAATGAATGAGTATGGTTTTAAACAAATTTCTAGAGATCATTCTCTAGTCAATGATCTGCTTCATTATGGAACAATCACCGAGGAAGAGGCAAAAACCTATAATCGAAAGAATGTGATCACTAGAAGCGTCGGATTGGAAGAAGCGGTGGAAGTTGATTCTATCGCAATGGAATTTTCAAAAGGCGACCAGCTTCTTTTATGTACAGACGGCTTAAATGGACAACTGGAGGATTCTGAAATAGAAGCCGTGCTTCGAGATTCTGCCTTGGCATTAGAAGACAAGGTGGAGAAGCTTATCGACATGGCTAATGAAGCCGGAGGAGCCGACAATGTCACAGTAACATTATTTGATAATGAGGAGGTGGCAGAATGATCGGAGAGATTTTAGGAAACCGCTATGTTGTAGAAAAAAAGGTCGGAATCGGCGGTATGGCTATTGTCTATAAAGCAAAGGACACTTTGCTTAATCGTACGGTAGCTGTAAAGGTTTTAAAGAACGAGTATGTAGACGATGATGATTTTGTAAAAAAATTTGCAATGGAGGCGCAGTCTGCCGCAAGTTTGACTCATCAAAATATTGTTTCAGTCTTTGACGTAGGTTCTTCTTTGATTGATGATCGAAAATATAATTATATTGTTATGGAATATGTGGACGGTCCTACTTTAAAAGATATTATCAATGAAAAAGGCGCTTTATCTACAGAGGAAGTTGTACATTATGGAGTGCAGATAGCGAAAGCTTTGGAATGTGCACACAGAAAAAATATAATTCATAGGGATATTAAACCTCATAATATATTAATTGATGATAATAATGATGTTAAAGTAACGGACTTTGGGATAGCGAGAATTTCATCTTCATCGACTATCACCTATACATCAACAGTTTTGGGAACAGTTCATTATATTTCCCCGGAGCAGGCAAAGGGAAAATTTATAGACGAAAAATCCGATATCTATTCTTTGGGGATTGTTTTATATGAAATAGCTACGGGAAAAGTGCCCTATGACGCAGAGAACTCAGTAGGTATTGCATTAAAGCATATACAAAATCCTCTTGTTCCTCCTAATGAAATCAACGAATCCATACCAGCGGGCATCAATGCGATTATTGTAAAGGCGCTGGAAAAAAGTCCGACGGATCGTTTTCAGTCTTCTACAGAGCTAAGAAATGCCCTAGAGAACTATAAAACTTTCGGCGCTGGAGCTATAGATGAAACGAAGGAACAGACAGCGAGAATTATTCCGCCAATTCCATTGGATGAAGTAGAAGAAGAGGAAACGCCAGAGGCGGTCTATACCTTAGAACAGGAAAAAGAAGAGGAAGAAGTGCCGGAAGAAAAAAAATCTTTCTTTAAAACTTATATTCTTCCAGTCCTAGCAGCTTTGCTGTTAGTTGTGCTTTTTGTTTTTATCCGTTCTGCTATGGGGTCGAATAATCCGAATGAAGGCAAGGTGAAAGTTCCGCCGCTTATAGGACTTACTCAGGATGAAGCAGCAAAAAGGGCAGAAGAAATTGGTCTTACTTTAGAAGTTGAAGAGAGAGTTGAGGATAGTTCTGTAGAAGAAGGGCTTGTTATCAGCCAGAACCCAGAGTCTACTTCCATGATAGAAGAAGGGGGAGTGGTAAAGGTCTCTATCAGTTTAGGAGAAAAAAAGGCAACAATACCTAATCTCTCCAATATGACGATTGAAGAAGTACAAAATACCTTAAAATCAAATAATCTGACTTTAGGAGAAGTGAATAAAAAATATTCAGATCAGTATCCAGAAGGCAAAGTAATGAATCAAAACCCGGGATACGGTCAAGAAGTTCCTGAGAATACAGCTATCAGCATTACCGTTTCCAGAGGGCCGGAGATAAAGACCGTTTCAATGATAAATTTATTAGGAAAAGAGATTTCTCAAGCGACTTCTATGCTTCAAGAGGTAGGGCTAAGTGTAGGAACTTTGCAATACGAATATAATGACAGCTATGCAGAAAACTCTGTTATGTGGCAGGAGTTCAACGCAGGAACAAACTTAGAAACTGGAAGTTCTGTAAACCTTGTGGTAAGCAGAGGGAAAGATCCTACTCTTGAAGAGGATGAGCCGGATGAAAATGAAGAGAATAACGGTGAAAATACAGAAGATCAAAGGAAGATATTTAATTTCAAAATTCAACAGCCTGAAAATGTAGAAAACTACAATGTAAAGATCAAGAAAGTAGCCGATGACGGAACAGAAGAAACGGTTGTGGATCAGAATCATAAAGCAAGCGAAGGAGATATTACGATCCCAGTAAATGGTCTTACTTCGGATGAATATAATGTTTATATCGACGATAAACTAATGACTACAAATTAGGAGAGTGATTTCAATAAAGGGATTGATCATTAAATCAGACCGGGGAATATATTTTGTTAAATTGACTAACGGCGATGAATATCAATGCAAAGCCAGAGGCCTCTTTCGAAAAGAGGATAAGAAACCCCTGGTAGGGGATTATGTGGACATTAGAATTTCAGATGAGGATGGTTCCGGTTATATAGAAGAGCTGTATCCTAGAGTTTCAGAATTGTTAAGGCCGCCTGTGGCAAATATTAATCAAGTGATTATACTTATGAGCATACGGGAACCGGATATTAATCTTAGACTTCTGGATAAATATCTTTTAATGACTGAAAAAGCAGACATCAAAACGATTATTGTCTTTAATAAAACGGATTTAATCGAACAAGAAGAGAAGGATTATTATCAATCTATCTATGAAGACATCGGATATGATTTGTACTTTAATTCAAATGTAGAAGGAACAAAGCTGCATTTAAAAGAGCTTTTAGAAGATAAAACGACTGCGATAACGGGACCATCTGGAGTAGGGAAGTCAACAACCCTTTCTTATCTTTTTCCAGACAAATCTTTCCCGATAGGAGAGATCAGCCAAAAGCTGAGGAGAGGGA
This sequence comes from Gallicola sp. Sow4_E12, assembly GCF_052116305.1. Lineage (NCBI taxonomy): Bacteria > Bacillati > Bacillota > Tissierellia > Tissierellales > Peptoniphilaceae > Gallicola > Gallicola sp. Sow4_E12. Next base: position 16,848 of record NZ_JBQKLI010000001.1, read on the forward strand.
AAAATACCACCCGCCATACTGAAATTAAGGATATCGGGTTTGGATATATATTGGATACACCGGGTTTTAGTTCTTTAAGTCTTGATTTTATCGATAATAAAGAAGAGATTCCTTATCTTATGAAAGATTTTCAGTCCTTTATTTCAAAATGCAGATTTAAAAACTGCATGCATCTAAATGAACCGGACTGCGGCGTGAAAAAAGCTGTAGAGTCCAATGAAATCGCGGAATCCAGATATAAAAATTATGTTTCTTTTGTAGAAGAATACGAAGAAAAGAGGAGATATTAATGGCGGAATTAGCACCTTCCCTATTGGCGGCTGACTTTTATAATTTAGAAAAGCAGCTTAAAATTTTAGAGGAAGAAAAGATCAAATATTTGCATTTGGATATTATGGACGGGCATTATGTGCCGAATATTTCTTACGGTCCAGGAGTTGTAGGAAAATTAAGAGATCGAACTGACTTTATCTTTGATGTTCATTTAATGGTGGAAAAACCGGCGGACTATATCGAAGAATTCAAGAAAGCCGGAGCAGATTATTTTACCTTTCATATCGAGTCTGCAGATCACAGCCATCGCGTGATCCAGAAGATTCATGAGGCTGGAATGAAAGCTGGTATTTCTCTAAATCCTGGAACTTCTTTAGATCCTATAAAATATCTGCTTCCAGATTTGGATTTAATATTAATCATGACAGTAAATCCGGGCTTTGGCGGCCAAAAGTATATTGAGACGATGAATCAAAAGATCATAGATGTTAGAAAGATGATTGACGAGTCTGGTTATGATATACTATTAGAGGTTGACGGAGGCGTAAAGTTGGACAGGCTGGAAGATTTAAAGGAAAAAGGCGTAGATTTAATCGTCTCAGGTTCTGATATATTCAATGAAAATATTTGCCGGCAAATCGCGGATTACAAAAAAATATTAGATTAAACACTAGGGGTGCTATTGCTGAGAGTCTTCGGACAACCCTTGAACCTGTAAGGTTAATACCTGCGTAGGAATGTGATATAAAAAGTCCATTTTCTATGGGCTTTTTGTTTGTTTAAGGAGAGATATTATGAATAAAAAGACAAAAATGTTGATAGAAGGCGGAGTAATGATTGCCTTAGCTGTAATTTTGAACCAGATTAAATTATTTCAAATGCCAAATGGAGGATCCATCACTTTAGGAGGTTATGTACCTATATTTATCTATGCACTTAGATGGGGCGGTATTCCAGGGATTATATGCGGCGCTTTATACGGAGTACTAGACGGGATACTAAATCCTTTTTTCTTCCATCCAGTTCAAGTACTGTTAGATTATCCCCTTGCCTATGGGGCTTTAGGTTTAGCAGGATTTGGAAACAATGGCGGTTTGGATCATAAGCTGGAATTAAAAAATATTTTAATGATTGTATTTGCATCTTTTATGCGCTTTGCATTTGCTGTAGTTTCAGGGGTAGTGTTTTTTGCTTCCTCCCTGCCGCAAAATGTAAATCCTTGGATTGCTTCAGCAGGATATAACGGGCCATACGTTACAGTAAATACCATTGTTGCTATACTTCTATTGTTCTTGATCTGGAAGCCTCTTCAGAAGGGTTTAAAAAAATGATCGGATTGATTACAGCTGGAGGAGAGATTACGTCGCCGAAAGTATTTATGGAAGAATATAACCAGTCTGATTTTCGAATCGCTGCAGACAGCGGCGTTGAGTTTTATTTAAGAAATGGGGTTGTGCCTGACAGAGTGCTGGGGGATTTCGATTCCATTTCGAAGGAAGGCAAGAGTTTTATAAAAGAAAAGAAAATTTCAGTTTCCTCTTTTCCACCGGAGAAAGATTATACGGATCTTGAACTTTGCATCGACTTTCTTATAGAGAAAGGCTGCAAAAATATCACGATTCTTGGAGGGGTAGGAGACCGGATGGATCATAGTCTTGCGAATCTTTTTATGATGATTCGTTTTTATAAAGCGGGAATTACTATTACACTCCGAAATGATTTAATGAAAATTCAAGTCTTGGAAGGGAAACTGTCCTTAAAAAAGGAGTATGAGTTTTTATCCGTTGTTCCGGCAGATCCTTTAGGCATAGTTGCAAGTCTAGAGGGTTTCTATTACCCTTTGGATAATAGAAAGATCCCTTTAGGCAGTACCTTGGGCGTGAGTAACTATATAATAGAAGAAGAGGGACATATTGATATTGCGGAAGGAACGGCTTATATAATTCAAACAAACGAAAGGAAAGCATAAAAAAAACGTCTCACGAATGAGACGTTTTTTATTGTGGACGAACTACTTTACCAGATTTCAAGCAATTTGCACACACGTTGATTTTTTTTGTTCCACCGTTGATTACGGCTCTTACTCTTCTAATATTTGGCGACCAACTACGATTTATTTTTCTATGAGAAAAGGTAACTTTATTACCGAACACCTTGCTTTTGCCACAGATTTCGCATTTCTTAGACATACTTACACCTCCCAAGATTAAATTGACTCAATAACAAACTATATTATAACAAATCATTTTTTATCTTTCAAGAAAAAAATGCAATAAGTTTCAGAAAAGCCGAACTTCTAATGTATTTACAAGAATTCTTTTTTAAGATAAGATAAAGAATATATTGAAAACAAATTAACATCAAGGAGGTTCCTATGGCTGCAAAAATGGTCAATGAGATGGGAGTCATTACAATATCGGATCAAGTAATCACAACAATTGCCAGCAATGCTGCAATGCAGACGTACGGTATTGTGGGTTTAGCTTATAAAAATGCAAAAGACGGTCTGCTCATAATGCTTAAAAAAGACAATATGAGCAAAGGCGTGACGATTACTACTCAAGAAAACCGAATTACAATCGATTTAACAGTTGTATTGGAATATGGAGTAAGAATTGCTGTAGTATGCGAGAATATTATAGACACTGTACGTTTTAATGTTGAGAATCAGACAGGTTTGATTGTAGATGAAATTAATGTATTAGTACAAGATATGAGGATGCAAAATGTATAGGAGGCAGAGATGAGAAATATTAATGGAGAAATTTTAAGCAAATGTTTTATCTCTGCTTTCCAATACCTAGAAGTGCATAAGGAAGAAGTAAATGCTCTAAATGTGTTTCCTGTTCCAGATGGAGATACTGGAACCAATATGTCCCTTACTATGCGTTCGGCAGCGAGACAGATAAATGCTTTAGAGGAATTTACAGCAGGTACAGTTGCGAAAGCTGCAAGCAGCGGTTCTTTAATGGGAGCACGGGGAAATTCAGGGGTTATTCTTTCCCAGATCCTTCGAGGTTTTGCGGTGGGCTGCGGCGATTCTGACACCTTGGAGATAGAAACACTTAAGGATGCCTTTTCAAATGCGTATAAGACAGCATATAAGGCTGTAATGAAGCCTACAGAGGGTACAATACTAACTGTTATCCGTGCGATGGGCGAATTCGCAGAAGAAAATTATGAACATTATGATGAAATTTTTGTTTTCTTCGACGACATCTTAGAAGCAGGACAGATTGCCTTGGATAATACTCCCAATCAGCTTCCAGTGCTAAAGGAAGCCGGTGTAATCGATGCGGGCGGCCAAGGACTTTGTTATATTGTAGAGGGTATGATCCACTATGAAACAGCACCTGCATTAATCAAAGAAACAAGAAAAGAGCGAGTAGTTCAAGAAACACATCAGCCAGATCAGGATATTGAATTTGGATATTGTACAGAATTTATGATTCATTCGAATGAAGATTATGAAGCCTATCGTGATTTTATTTCATCTTATGGCGATTCTTTGATTGTAGTGGGAGCCGACGGTTTGATTAAAACCCACATTCATACAAATAATCCTGGAGAAGTTATCGAAAAGGCGCTGCAGTTGGGAAGTCTAAGCGATATTAAAATCGACAATATGAGAATACAGCATCAGCATGTCTTAGCTACTGACGAGGAGCTTAAAAAGAATACGGAATCAAAACCTAGAGAAAAATATGGTTTTATTGCTATTTCCAGCGGAAAGGGCCTGGATAAGATATTTACAGAACTTTCAGTAAATAAGATTATATCCGGGGGTCAGACCATGAATCCTTCTACCGAAGATATACTAAAAGCTATCGATGAAGTTCATGCGGACAATGTTTTTGTGTTTCCGAATAATAAAAATATTATTCTAACAGCAAAACAAGCGAAAGATCTTTCCGATAAAAACATTATTGTCATCGAAACGACTTCTATCCCAGAAGCTTACTCTGCTATTTTGGCCTTTGATGAAGACAATGAGCCGGAGAAAAACGAAGCAGATATGAATGATGCCATCGTAGAAATCAAAACAGCACAGATAACTTACTCTGTGCGGGATACAACGGTTGAAGGTATAAAAGTAAAAAAAGGCGACTATTTATGTATTCTAGATAACAAAATCATAAACAGCGGCTCAGATATAGAGAATATGTTCAAAGAACTTTGCAAGAAAGCGATTGACGATGATGTTTCTATTGTAACAATTTATTGTGGAGAAGATTCTGATTCCTTAACTTCGGCGAATCTTAGAGCATTTGTCGAAGAAGAGTATGAGGATCTCGATATCGATGTAGTAGAAGGCGGCCAGCCTGTATATTCCTACTTGATTTCCTTTGAATAGGAAAGAAGAGGTTTGAATAGTTAAATAGATTTTAGAAAGCCTTACAGTTTGTAAGGCTTTTTGTTAGGAGTTTTAATGAAAGTTGAAAATTTAAAAGGAATTGGACCTAAAAAAAAGCAGTTCCTTGAGAAACTATCTCTTTCCGATACGAGAGATCTGCTGGATTATTATCCTAAAGGTTATGAGGATCGCTCGACATTATATCATGTTAATCAAACAGAAGATAAAAAATCATATTTATTAAGATTAAAAATAATCGATGGCGGAAACCTCAGATTTTCCGGTCGAAAATCTGTTTTAACCTTTAAAGCAGCAGATGATACAGGTTCCTGCCAGATAGTCTGGTTTAATCAGCCATACTTGAAATCAAAGATAAAAATAGGAGAGGTTTATTATTTTTATGGAAAAATCAGCAGAAAAAACAATCGTATAGATCTCCAGACGCCTATAGTAAACAAAACTTTAAAAAAGGAACTAGGAAATTTTACAGCTGTCTATCCTTTGACAAAAGGATTGACGCAGAAAGATTTTCGAAACATAATTTGCCAGGCATTGGAAATTGAAAAAATCGAGAATATAATTCCGGAGGAAATCCGCCTCAAAGAAAATCTTTTAGATCGACAGCATGCCTATAGAGAAATCCACGCACCAAGTTCTCTTCATTTCCAAAAAGCTGCGAAAAGAACTTTAATTTTTGAAGAGCTTTTGATCGTTCAGCTAGCTATGAAAATGCTTAAAAATAAAAAGAGACGCAGAGGTTACGCCTTTGTATATGATAAAAAAATAGAAGAGTTGATTGGAAGTCTTGACTTTCCCTTGACACATGCCCAAGAACGCGTCCTTCAGGAAATTTTTCAAGATATGAAAAAGCCGATTTCTATGAACCGCCTTGTGCAAGGCGATGTGGGCTCTGGAAAAACAATTATAGCTGTTGCTGCCATCTATTTATGTTTTTTGAATCAGAAACAGGCTGCATTTATGGCACCAACAGAGATCTTGGCAGCTCAGCATTATGAGTCTGTTTGTGGAATTTTGGATTCTTTCGGTGTCAAGACTGCTTTGCTAGTGGGAAGCTTAAAGAAAAAAGAAAAAGAAGATATTATCCAGCGTTTAAAAGAGGGAGATATTGATCTTATTATCGGGACCCATGCAGTGTTGGAAGACTATGTGGAATTTCAAAATCTTGGACTTGTGATTACCGATGAGCAGCACCGTTTCGGTGTAAAGCAAAGAGCAGTATTGACCGGGAAAGGTGAAAGTCCAGATACATTAGTTATGACAGCAACACCTATTCCAAGAACTTTGTCCCTTGTTTTTTATGGGGACTTGGATGTTTCAAGTATTGATGAACTTCCCCCTGGAAGAATACCCATCAAGACATATGCTGTACCAATTTCAATCGAAGAGAGGATTATGAAATTCTTGATCGATCATCTAGAAAAAAGAAAACAAGCATATGTCATTTGTCCTTTAGTTGAGGAGAATGAAGAACTGCCTTTAAAGTCGATTGAGAAGATGCAGATCTATCTCAAGAGAAAATATTTTAAAGATTTCAAGTTGGGAGTCATTCACGGAAGAATGAAGGCCGAGGAGAAAAATCGTATTATGGAAGAGTTTTCAGAAAACAAGATTCAGATTCTTCTTGCGACTACCGTTATAGAAGTGGGGATCAATGTTCCAAATGCTGTGATAATGGTTATATATAATGCAGAAAGATTTGGATTGTCCCAGCTTCATCAGCTGCGGGGCCGTGTGGGACGGGGAGACAGCGAATCCTATTGTATCTTAATCCATGAAGGCAGAAGCATGATTTCAAGGGAAAGAATGAGAATTATGCAGCAGACCACAGACGGCTTTCTGCTTTCAGAAAAAGATTTGGAATTAAGGGGTGAGGGGGATTTATTAGGCACGAATCAATCTGGACTTCCCCAGTTTCGAATAGCCGATCCTTTTAACGAAGGAGAGCTGGTTCGAAAGATTGCTGAAACTTGTTCGGAAATTTTAGAGAAGGATCTTTTGTATACAGAGAATTTTGAAAATTTATACAAAGAAGCAGAAAGTTTTTTAAATAGATTGTCAGAAAATATAATTTTTAATTAAGAAAGGAACATTTATGAGAGTAATATCAGGAGAAAAAAGAGGGAAAAAGTTATTTTCCCCTTCTGAATCAACAAGACCCACAGAGGATCGTGTAAAAGAGGCTCTTTTTAATATATTGACAGAAATCGAAGAGGGTTCGGCGGTACTGGATCTTTTTGCAGGCTCGGGGGGAATCGGAATAGAGTTTCTTTCTAGAGGAGCTGACAGAGCTGTTTTTTCTGAATATAAAAGAGAGAATATCAACACGATAAAGAAAAATCTGGAACATGTAGGATATGAAGAAAAAAGTGCTATCTATTCAGGAGATTATAATAGAAACCTTTATCAAATTTCTCAAAGCCGATACTCTTCTTTTGATTATATTTTTATCGATCCTCCTTTTGATAAGATTGAATATTACGATAATGCATTGGAACAGATTAATAACTTATCATTGCTTAAAAAAGATGGTATAATTATTCTGGAGTCTAGAGGAGACCTTAATTTGGACTTGGATGTTTTCGAATGTATTAAGGAAAAGAAATACGGAAAGCATATAAGACTTTATTTTCTAAGAAGGAGAGATCAAGATGAGAGTACTGTATCCAGGTAGTTTTGACCCTATTACAAACGGGCACCTCAACATCATAAAAAGATCCTCCAAAATTTTCGACGAAGTCTGCGTTGCGATACTTAACAATCCTGGAAAGTCTTCTTTATTTACAGTAGAAGAAAGAATGAAGATGATCAAGGATTCCTGTTATAATATTCCTAATATTATTGTAAGTTCTTTCAACAGTCTGACAGTGGATGCAGCCAGAGAGTTGGAATGCAGTATTATTATTAGAGGACTTCGGGCAGTCACTGATTATGAGAGCGAAATGCAGATGGCTTTAGTGAATAAAGAGTTGAATGATGAAATTGAAACTTTTTTTATGGTAGCTGATGGAGAGTATTCTTTCTTAAGCTCTAGTATAATAAAAGAAATTGCATCTTTCGGGGGAGATTTCGAATCTTTGGTTCCGGAAAATGTATCAAAAAAATTATTGGAAAAATATGGGAGGAAGTAAAATGGATCTAATTCAATTAATTGAAGAGATGGAAGATTTAATGGACGGGGCGTCGACGGTGCCTTTTTCAAAGAAAGTTATGGTAGATGCGGACGAGGTTTTGGAAATCTTAACAGAAATGAGAGAAGCGCTGCCAGAAGAAATTAAACAAGCACAATGGGTAACAGAAGAGAAAGAAAGAATTGTAACAGAAGCAGAAAGAGAAGCTGATGCAATTCGCAAGGGTGCTCAAAAAGATGCAGATGATATGAATAAAGATGCTCAAAAACGTTTTGAAGCTTTGATTAACGAACATGATATTACAAAACAAGCAGAAAAATACGGCGAAGAGATCGTGTCGAAAGCAGAACAAAATGCAAGAGTACTTAAAATGCAATCTATTACTTATGTTGACGAGATGCTTGCAACCACTCAAAACAAAATCCAAGATCTTTTAATTGTATTAGAGGACAATAGAAAAGAATTAAAGAAAGATAAATAAATTTATTTTATTATCTCTATAGATCTGTTATAATCACAAACATAAATAAGAGGAGGTGTCACATGAAAGGAATATTTACCATTATACTTGCGATTGCCAGTGTTGCAGTAATAATAGCTGTTTTATTGCAGGATTCAAAATCTGACGGGATAGCATCCCTATCTGCTGAATCTACAAATATCGCAGGACAGGGATCTCACAATACTAAAGAGACCTTCCTCAATAAAATTGTAGTAGGAGCAGGGATTATTTTTATGGTCTCAGCTTTAGCACTAGCGATTATTGCATAATCGCTAGTTTTCAATTAAAAGGAGAGTGTCAAAAAATGAATGATTTTAGTATGGTAGGAATTGCAGCAATTGTCGTCGGTGTTATCGCCTTGGCTTTCGCAGGGCTGAAGTACACAAGTATTACAAAAAAAGACGAAGGCAACGAACGAATGCGGGAAATTTCAAAATATATCCAAGAAGGTGCTATGACCTATCTTACCCGCCAATATAAATCATTATTGATTTTTGTTGTTGCTGTAGCAATATTATTAGCAGTATTTATCAGTTTATATATGGCAATTTGTTTTATTATTGGTGCTATATTTTCTGTATTAGCCGGATATTTCGGCATGCAGGCGGCTACAAAGGCAAATGTCAGAACTACAGAAGCCGCAAGATCTTCTGGAATGGGCAAGGCTTTAGACATTGCGTTTTCAGGCGGTACTGTTATGGGGATGAGTGTTGTCGGGCTGGGAATTATAGGAATTACCGGAGTATATCTTATTTTCAAAGATCCTGCAATCGTTACAGGATTTAGTTTCGGGGCTTCATCTATAGCGTTGTTTGCCAGAGTCGGCGGCGGTATCTATACAAAAGCAGCTGACGTAGGTGCGGATTTAGTAGGGAAAGTCGAAGCGGGTATACCAGAAGACGATCCTAGAAACCCTGCTGTTATCGCTGATAACGTTGGAGATAATGTAGGGGATGTTGCCGGAATGGGTGCGGATTTATTCGAATCCTATGTTGGAGCGATTCTTTCAGGAATTACTTTAGGGGTGATCGCATATGGCAACAATGGAGTTTATTTCTCTATTGCAATAGCTGCCATAGGTGTAATCGCATCTATTTTAGGAGTATTCACGGTTAAAGGAGACAAGGATCCTCAAAAAGCGTTAAATAGAGGTACCTATGCAAGTTCCATTTTAACAATTATAGGAAGCTACTTCCTTTCTGTTATGATATTAGGAAATATGAGACCCTTTATCGGTGTAATAACAGGCGTTGTTGTCGGTTTGTTAATTTCATTTTTCACAGAGTATTATACTTCAGGAGATAAAAAAGAAGTTCAGAAAGTGGCAGAAGAATCTCAAACAGGAAGTTCAACAAATATTATCCAAGGACTTGCTGTAGGAATGAAGTCGACAGCAGCACCTTTGATTATCATTGCAATCGGTATAATTATCGCATTTACATCAAACAACGGTGCATTAAACCAGCGTGAAGGATTGTTTGGTATAGCAGTTGCAGCGATTGGGATGCTTGCAACATGCGGTATGACGATTGCAGTTGATGCGTATGGTCCGATAGCTGACAACGCTGGCGGTATTGCTGAGATGTCAAATTTAGATGAAAGTGTTCGCGATATTACAGACAAACTGGATGCAGTAGGAAACACAACTGCAGCGATCGGCAAAGGTTTTGCAATAGGTTCTGCAGCCTTAACAGCACTATCCTTATTTGCTTCTTATACTGAAGTAGTACAGCTTACAGCGATTAATATTGGACAGCCCCAGGTAATGGCCGGAATGTTTATCGGCGGAATGCTTCCATTTTTATTCTCTGCATTGACTATGGAAGCTGTTGGAACAGCGGCAAATGAAATGATTCAGGAAGTAAGAAGACAGTTTAAAGAGAATCCAGAGATAATGGCGGGTACTATGATTCCCGATTATGCAAAATGTGTAGATATTTCTACTTCTGCTTCTTTGAAACAAATGATTCTTCCTGGAGTTATTGCAGTAGTTACTCCTGTTTTAGTCGGATTCCTATTAGGGGCAGAAGCATTAGGAGGCCTGTTAGGAGGAGCTTTAGTTACAGGCGTGCTGATGGCAATCTTTATGTCGAACTCAGGCGGAGCATGGGATAACGCTAAAAAGCATATAGAAGATGGAAATTTCGGTGGAAAAGGTTCAGAAGCCCATAAAGCGGCAGTCGTAGGAGATACAGTAGGGGATCCGTTTAAGGATACATCAGGTCCTTCTTTAAATATTTTGATAAAATTAATGACTGTAGTTTCTCTTGTGTTTGCACCATTGATTCTTCAGCTTGGAGGAATCTTATTCTAAAGAATTTAATGTAATAAAAAAGACTTTTCAAAGCGCATCTGTTTTGGAGAGTCTTTTTTTTGTTTTGAAGTCGAAAAGGATTCTGGTCAGCTGGAGATCTTATATGATATTATAAGAGTAGTTTTATTTTATTAAGGAGGAAATTATGGATCCAGATCCCAGTTATATTTCACAAATTTTAATCGTTTTATTTTTAATTATTGCACATGGTTTTTTTGCTTCGGGAGAGCTTCTTGTTGTTTCTAAAAATAAAAGAAAATATCATCATAATAGCGAAAAAAACAATAGCCGAAACTCTAAAAAACTGACTCAAATGGTTTCTGAACCGTCGAAAGCTATCGCAAGTATGGAAGCAGGTATGATCCTAACAGAATTCTTAGCAGCCTGTGCTTCTTTTGTTTATTTTTATCCTTTGTGGAGAGATTATCTCTTGTCATGGAATATTCCATATCCCTCGGTGATCGCATTTATTACTGTTATATTTGTGCTGGCTTTTTTAATGGTGATCTTCGGAGTCTATGTTCCTAAAAGAATTGCGATGCATTATTCAGAGAGTTTTGCATCAGTGGCTGCCTTTCCTCTTCTTCTATTTATAAAAATCATGAAGCCTTTTGTAATCGTAACGCAAAAAATTACGATACTCTTAAGCAATATACTTGGTATTTCAGGTACAAAGATGGAAGAACGTATCACGATGGAAGAAATAAGAACGATTGTTGATGTGGGTCAGGAGCAGGGAGTTATCAATAGCTTGGAAAAAGAAATGATTAATTCAGTGATCAATTTTGACAACAAATATGCAGAAGATATTATGACCGCACGGACAGAAGTATTTATGATCGATGTGGAAAGTCCTATAGAAGAATATGTAGGGGAAATGCTAGAATTAAGATATTCACGTATCCCTGTATATGAAGGGGACATTGACAACATAATCGGACTTCTTTACGTAAAAGATTATCTGCTTCATGCTTATCAGTACGGCTTTACTAAAGTGAATCTTCGAAAACTGATTCGTCCGGCTTATTTTATACCGGAGAGAAAAGGGATAGATGAATTATTTTTAGAACTTCAAGAAACAAGGAAGCATATGGCGGTGCTTATCGACGAATACGGAGGATTTTCCGGGGTTGTTACAATGGAGGATATTTTAGAGGAAATCGTAGGCGATATCGATGATGAATACGATCACGATGAGCCGGATATCCGTATTATAGATTCGAAAAATTTCTACGCAAGGGGTTCTGTCTCTATAAAGGAAATTAATTCAAAATTAGGAACGGATTTCGATGAAAATTCAGACGATTTTGATACTTTAGGCGGATTATTGATTACAGAAATGGGTTATATTCCCGAAGAAGAGGAACATAAAACAATAGAAATTATGAATGCACGTTTTTTTATCCATAGAATAGAAGACAAGCGGATTATGACTGTCCGTATAGAGCTGCTGGATGAAGAAAATACAGACGAAGAAAATGAAAGCAGGGAGGAATCAGATTGATCATCATTAAGACAGAGGAAGAAATCGAAAAAATGGATCGGGCTGGAGATATTGTTTCCGGTATGCATGAGGCGTTAAGAGATTTTATCGAGGTTGGGAAAACTACAAAGGAAATCAATGATTTCTGCGAAGAATATATAAGAAGCCATGGAGGGATTCCTTCTCAGATAAATTATCAGGGCTATCCTTATGCTACCTGTACTTCAGTGAATGACGAGATCTGCCATGGGTTCCCTACGGATTATAAACTGCAGAATCATGATATTATTACAGTAGATACTGTTGTTGAATTAGACGGTTTTCTAGCAGACTCCGCATGGAGCTATCAAGTAGGAGAGCCTACCGAATTAACAAAAAAACTTATGGATGTAACAAAAGAAGCTTTATATATCGGTATCGAACAGGCAGTCGTTGGAAACAGACTTGGAGATATCGGTTTTGCTATTCAAGATTTTGTAGAATCTCAGGGATTTTCAGTCGTAAGAGATTTTACGGGCCATGGTATCGGCAAAGAGATGCACGAGGATCCTATGGTTCTTCATTATGGAAAAGCAGGAAGAGGACAGCGTTTGATAGAAGGAATGGTTCTGACCATAGAACCTATGGTGAATACTGGAAAGTGGAACAGCAAACTGGATTCTAATGGTTGGACAGCCCGTACTGTGGATAAAGGTTTATCCTGCCAGTACGAGCATACTCTAGCGATTACAAAAGACGGTCCAAGGATTTTAACGCTGCAAAAAGACTAATCTTTTATAATTATGGGGATTTGGCGAAAATAATCTCCAAAATTATCCTTGGAAAAATAATATAGATTGCAGCTGTCAACCTCTTTATCAAATTGTTTTTTTCCGAAATCGGATAAAGCATTATATTGTTTATATTGGGTCAAGAAGATCATGTCGCTTTCGTTTTTCGAAGAGTGAAGAAAATCTTGGCCTTTTTTATTGAAACCGAGCACCCGCACCCATTCAGGTATTTCTCTTATAGATTGATCGATGAATACTTTTTTGTTATCCAAAAGCATATTGATTATAAATCTTTGGATTCTGTTTTTGCGATATCTTGATGTTGTGCTGTTTTCAATAAACTCATCATAAGAGGATGATTTCATGAGATTTTTTCGAAGATGACCGCTCAAACCTTGTTCAAAGCCTGTTATAGTTTCAAGAGGGATGCTTTCGATGATCAGTTTATACTTTATTAAATCAAAAAGTGTATTTTTATCGATAAAACGGCTTTGGATTAGACCGGAGTAGCTTTCTTTCGGAAGTATATTTTTCACTTTTCCGGGCGCTTCTTTGAAATGCTTTCGAATAGCTGTGGCACTGGGAAGTTTTTCTTCCAGTATTTCAGTATCGTTATAACGTTGGCCTGATCTCTTAATACTAATCGCAGAAATAGAGGATTTTAATTTAATCAGAGATTTTATATATTCCAAAGCGAGTATATTATTGGATTGAAAAAGATCTTGTGAGATTTTCATATCATTTTCATCGGCAATAGCACAGCAGGCTTTAATCAACCCTTGATTAAAATTCAAACCTTCTTTCATAAATTCTATTCTCTTTTCGTCAATAGATAGCCCATTATCCATTTGGAATCGGGCGAAATTATAGAGCTCAGAATAATCCGATTCAGCTCCAAATACAAGGTGGTCAATATGTTTAAACCGATTTAAAATAGAGACAGCACCATAAGCAAAATGTTCAGCGGACTGGAGACTATAAATCGAAGGCAGTGCAAGAACAAGATCTGCGCCGTTTTTTAAGGCTGAGGCTGTTTTAAATTTCGGGTCGAGATATGAGGGTTCTCCGCGCTGGACAAAAAAAGTTGATATAATAACAATTATAACCGCTTTCGGATCCATTTTTCTGATCATGTTTATTTGATACAAGTGGCCGAAATGAAATGGGTTATATTCAGCAATAATAGCATAGTTTTTCATAAAAACCTCCTTAATTCTTGTTCTATTATACACAATTAAGGAGAAGCAGTATATTTCAGGGGGGATCATATGGATATTCGTTTTACCGATAAAAATATTTTTGAAGCAGAGGCGCAAAGTATTGTGTTTTTTACAGATCATTCATTATTAGGAAACAAGACTACAAGCTTGATTGAAAGAGCAGGAGAAAGAATAATAGAACCGCTGATTAAACAATCTGGATGCGCTACAGGAGAAGTTAAAATCGTTCCTGGTTTTGATTTGTACTCAAATTATGTTTTGCTATCTGTCCTTCCGACAAGAGATCATCCTCTTGCTGAAAAAATATTTGAAGATATGTTATTTCAAATATTTAACATTCTCGCAGAGTATAATATTCACTCTGCAGCTATTGATTTATTTTATATTCAGAAGGTTTTTGATCAGGAGTATGTAGCCCTTTTAAACGATGTAGTAAAGAAAAACAGAAGAGAAAACACGGATGTTTTATTGTATCTATGCAAGGGAGAATTCGTTGACAACAGGCTTTGATTGCTTTATTATAGAGTAAGACGTTAGAAAGGACGTGTTTAAAATTTTCCCACAAACTCATAAAATTATAGCAAGCGAAATAAATAAAAACATAAAAAATGAGCATCATATTGTATTAGATGAAAAGGTGATACGAAAAAGTTCTGTGATTCCCGATTTTTCACTTAAATACAAATTAATCCGCCATTACCAAGATGAAAGTTTAGATTTTATTGCTAGTGAGATTGTCAACTTGATTTACATTTCCAAATTTTTAAATTATACTGCTTTGGACCGAATTAACAGAAAATTATTAAGCACAAAAATTGGTGTTATCAGCCACTATCTTTCTGACTATGTATGTCTTCCTCATAGAGAAAGATGGACGTTTAAAGACTCTATGAGTCAGCATGTCCGATATGAAAGTCAATTGGGAAAAGTTGCATTAAATCATGAGTTTAATAAAAATATTTTAACAGTAGAGGATATGGATCCATTCCATGGAAAATCAATCAATCTAAAAAAAATGGTTAAATCTTATATTGAACAAGTAGTTGAAGAATATTCTATTAAGAGAGACTATCAAAGAGATTTAGATTTTGCCTTATCCTTGAATATAAAAATAACAAACTTCATTATTGAAGTTGTGTTAGAAATGAACAAACAAGAAAGCTTGGCGAAATCCTTAGTATTTTAATCGCTGAGTGCAGCGAATAGATATTGAAGGAGTCCGCAATGACTGCATCTGAATACACGGATATAGAAATAAAAAAAGAATTAGAGGCACGTTTTCTATATCATGACGATGTAGATGCTATGGATCTTTTATTATCCATTATCGATCATAATCAAAATTGCAATACGCTTAAACCGAAATATGTCTGTACCGATCGTGTCCGAACGAGTCTAAGGAGAATGCTGTACTATAGAGAGGACAGAGAACTTATAATCTCGGCTGTACTGCAGGGAGTGCATAATGATATCAATCGTATGGAATTATCTTTGTACTTGGATTACTATACGGAAGGATATAATTATAAGGAAGGCGTAGATCTTTTGGAGAGAGAAGTTCTAAAACGCTATTCTGCGGCATCCTTAGCAGATAAAGGCAAACTGTATCATGAAACCAATGATCTAAAAATGCGGAAGCTTAAAAAAGAAATTTTAAAAAATTTTAGCGACAGCAATACAGCCTATTATACGTTGAGATTAATTGAGAATTATTGTGAAAAAACCATGAAGCCTAAGATTATGCAGCTTAATAAATCGATGAATAAACAGCTTCGGTTTTATTATGACAGTAATAAAATCTATATTCACGACGAAGTGTTTTTATCGAAAAAACTTTTAAATAAAATGTACCGAAGAGTTTTGTCCACATTTACTAATGTTTTATTAAGAACAGCAGCAAATGCTGTATGGTATGGTGTAAATGACAGAGTTTTAGAGCGCTATAAATAAAGCATCGTTTTATACGGTGCTTTTTTTGTGCAAATAAATATTGAAAAATACGCTTTCCTAAATTTAAAAATTAGGAGTGTTTTGCCCTGGATTGAAGAAATCGCTGAATAAGCAAATTTTTTTTGCCTAATCATTTAATTTATACTATAATAATAGTAGTAAAATTTATTTTGGGAAAACGAATTTTACAATTGATTAATGAATTTTAATTATGAAAGGATGATTAGAAATGGGAGATTTTAAAAGCGATATCGAGATTGCTCAAGCTACCGAGCTGTGGCCGATAGAAAAAGTTGCTGAAAAGATTGGCATATCAGCAGACGAACTTGATTTTTATGGTAAATACAAAGCTAAGGTAGACTACAATGAATTAGGTGCAAACAGAGAAGACAAAGCGAAATTAGTTCTTGTTACTGCGATCAACCCTACACCAGCAGGTGAAGGAAAAACAACTACAGTTGTAGGTTTAGGAGATGCATTAAACAAAATCGGCAAAAAAACGATTTTAGCATTGAGAGAACCATCTTTAGGACCGGTATTCGGAGTTAAAGGGGGAGCTGCTGGCGGCGGTTATGCCCAAGTAATTCCAATGGAAGATATTAACCTTCACTTTACAGGGGACTTCCATGCAATTGGAGCTGCAAACAACTTATTAGCAGCACTTATTGACAACCATATCCAACAAGGAAATGCTTTAGGTATTGATAATAGAAAAATCACTTGGAAACGCTGCGTTGATATGAACGACCGTCAATTAAGAAGCATTGTTTGCGGTCTTGGCGGAAGAGGCAACGGAGTACCAAGAGAAGATGGATTTGATATTACTGTAGCATCAGAAATTATGGCTATTCTTTGTCTTTCTACAGGAATAGAAGATTTAAAACAAAGACTTTCTGATATTATCATCGGTTATACTCGCGACGATCAACCCATTACAGCAGGCCAATTAAACGGACAAGGCGCTATGGCTGCTCTTCTTAAAGAAGCTATCAAGCCAAACTTAGTTCAAACATTAGAACACAACCCTGCATTTATCCACGGTGGACCATTCGCGAATATTGCACATGGCTGTAACTCTGTTATGGCTACAAAACTTGCGATGAAATTCGGTGATTTCGTAGTTACAGAAGCAGGATTCGGTGCTGACCTTGGAGCAGAAAAATTCTTAGATATCAAGTGTAGAATGGCAGACCTTAAACCATCTGCAGTTGTTATCGTAGCTACAATCAAAGCTCTTAAGATGCACGGCGGTGTTGATAAGAAAGATTTAGGACCTGAAAATCTTGAAGCATTAGAAAAAGGACTTCCAAACTTATTAAAACATATCGAAAATATCACAAAGAACTTCGGTTTGCCAGCAGTTGTTGCTATCAATAAATTCCCTACAGATTCAGATGCTGAGTTAAAATTAGTAGAAGATAAATGTAAAGAATTAGGCGTTAATGTTGCTTTATCTGATGTATGGGCAAATGGAGGCGCTGGTGGAGAAGAATTAGCAAAAGAAGTTGTTCGTCTATGCGACGAAGAAAACAGCTTTGATCAATTATATCCGCTTGATATGTCTATCAAAGATAAACTTAACGAAATTGTTACAAAAGTTTATGGCGGAGACGGAGTTGAATATTCTCCAAAAGCAAACAAAGAAATTGCAAAACTGGAAAAACTTGGTTTCGGCAATGTACCTATTTGTATGGCTAAAACTCAATATTCATTATCTGATGATCCTTCCCTATTAGGAAGACCAGAAGGTTTCAAAGTTACAATCCGCGATATCAAAATTTCTGCAGGTGCTCGTTTCATCGTAGCATTAACTGGAGAAGTAATGACAATGCCAGGATTGCCAAAAGTTCCATCTGCTGAAAAGATTGATTTATTAGAAGATGGTACAATCACTGGTTTATTCTAAGAAATTAAATATCAATAAGACTATCCATCTAGGGTAGTCTTATTTTTTATTTATCAGGAGGATATATGGATAGAAATCCAGTTAAAAGTTTAGAACTTTTAAAAAAATATAATAAAGAGCCCTTTCATATCAAGCATGCTATTACAGTAGATGAAGTCATGAAATATTTTGCTGAAAAACATGGTGAAGATGAAGTTTTTTGGGGGAATGTTGGACTTCTTCACGATATAGATTTTGAAGAGTATCCCGAAGAGCACTGCTCGAAAGCGGCTGCGATTTTAAAAGAGGAAGGCTACAGCGAAGATTTTATTCGTGCTGTGACAAGCCACGGCTACGGTATTGCTTCCGACACAAAACCGGAGCATTTTATGGAAAAGGTTCTCTTTGCAGTAGATGAACTGACAGGTTTAATCGGTGCAGCAGCATTAATGCGTCCTTCTAAAAGTTTTCAAGATATGGAGATTAAATCTGTAAAAAAGAAATTCAAAGATAAGAAATTTGCTGCCGGATGTTCAAGAGAGGTAATTTCAGAAGGGGCAGATCGGCTAAACTGGTCTTTAGAGGAGCTAATGAAAGAGACATTGGAAGCGTTAAAAGTTTCTGAAAGTAACATCGATCATAGACTAAAAGCGGCGTTTACATTATAGTTCTAATATCGTTTAAACTTTGACAAATACCTGTTTTTAAGCCATTAATAAATTGACAAAACAGGTATTGTTCTATATTATTATATAAGGGGTATGTTCCATATTTGGAACATCTATTTATTGATTTAAGGAGGTCAGTATGGAGTTTAAATTTGATTATGATGAAAATAAAGAAAAGTTAGAAAAACTAGAAGACGTGATTAAAGCCAACAGAGATAAAAGAGGTGCTTTAATGACTGTTCTTCACCAAGCCCAGCATTTATTCGGCTATCTTCCACTTGAGGTTCAGGAAATCATTTCCAGTAAAATGTTTATTCCTTTATCTGAAATTTATGGGGTAGTAACATTCTATTCTCAGTTTTCCCTAACACCCAAAGGAAAATATGAAATCGGGGTATGCGAAGGTACAGCCTGTTATGTAAAAGGTTCTCAAGCGATTAAGGAAAAGGTTATGGAATCCTTAAATATCGCTGTAGGAGAAACTACACCTGATTTGAATTTCTCTATGCAAGCTACGAGATGTATCGGGGCCTGCGGTCTTGCACCTGTTATGACTATTGGCGGCGATGTGTACGGAAAGCTTAAAGCGAATGATATAGAAGAAATTTTAGAAAAATACAGAAGTAAATAATCAGGGGGCTAAAATGATAAGTTTAGATGGTTTAAATAAAATCCAACAGGAAACTCTTCCAAAGATGGTCTATCGTAAGGAAGAATGGGAAGGTATTGAAAGTACATATAAAAAGCAGGTTTTGATTTGCGGCGACACTGGTTGTAAATCTTCCCGTTCCGACGTAGTGGAAGAGGAAATTCGTGCGGTAATAGAAGAAAAAGGCGAAACAGATAATATAGATGTTGTAAGAGTAGGGTGCTTTGGTCTTTGCGAAGCGGGTCCTATCGCTATCGTATACCCAGGTGGAAAATTCTATGCTCGTTTGCAAGAAGGGGACGGCAAAAGAATCGCTGAAGAAGATCTTTTAGGCGACAATACAATAGAAGAATTAATCTATGAAGAGTCTTTAACAACGGATCAGATGAAATCCATTTATGAAGTTTCTTTCTACGGCAAACAATACAAGATTGCTCATAGAAACTGCGGTTTGATCAATCCGGAGAGTTTAAATGAGTATATCGCTGTAGATGGATATAAGGGTTTAAACAAAGCTGTAACAGAAATGACTCCTCAAGATGTAGTAGATGAGATTAAAAAATCAGGTCTTCGCGGAAGAGGGGGCGGCGGTTTCCCAACAGGATTAAAATGGGAATTTACTGCAAATGCCCAAGGTGATCAAAAATACGTTATTTGTAATGCGGATGAGGGAGATCCAGGGGCATTTATGGACCGTTCTATCTTAGAAGGGGATCCTCATTCAGTGTTGGAATCTATGGCGATAGCAGGATATGCAATTGGGGCGAATCAAGGTTATATCTACATCCGTGCTGAGTATCCATCAGCAGTTGCGAGACTTGAAAAATCGATCGAAGAAGCAAAAGAGCTTGGAGTTTTAGGAAATAATATTTTCGGAACAGAGTTTTCTTTTGATATTGAATTAAGACTAGGTGCGGGAGCATTTGTCTGCGGGGAAGAGATGGCTTTAATAGAATCTATTGAAGGAAAAAGAGGTATCCCTCGGAACAAACCGCCATTCCCTGCAAATGAAGGACTTTGGGGAAAACCGACATTAATTAATAACGTAGAAACATTCGCAAATATCTGGAAAATCATTTACCAAGGAGCGGACTGGTTCTCTTCTATCGGAACAGAAAAATCTAAAGGGACAAAATTGTTTACATTAGCTGGTGATATCGTACGTACTGGTATTATCGAAGTTCCAATGGGTCTTACATTAAGGGAGATTGTATACGATGTAGGAGGCGGAATACCTAACGATAAACCTTTCAAGGCTGTTCAAACAGGAGGACCTTCAGGAGGATGTATTCCTGCAGAGTATCTAGATACGCCAATCGATTACGATAACCTTGCAGCTCTAGGATCTATTATGGGATCCGGCGGAATGATCGTAATGGATGAAAATACTTGTATGGTCGATATTGCTCGATTCTATTTAGAGTTTACTGTAGAAGAGTCCTGCGGAAAATGTACTCCTTGTAGAGAAGGAACGAAGAGAATGCTTGAAATGCTTGAAAAAATCACTTCAGGCAATGGTACATTAGAAGATATCGATGCTCTAGAAAACTTGGGACAAGTGATCAAGATTTCAAGTCTTTGTGGTTTAGGACAATCTGCACCAAACCCTGTACTTTCTACAATTCATTATTTCAGAGACGAGTACGAAGCTCATGTTGTGGATAAAAAATGTCCAGCAGGACAATGCCAAGATCTTTTAGAATACTATATTACAGATGCTTGTATCGGTTGTACTAAATGTGCGAAAAACTGTCCTGTAAGCTGTATCGATGGAAAAGTGAAAGAAAGACATGTTATTCGAACAGAAGAATGTATAAAATGCGGCAACTGTATGGAAGTTTGTCCAGTAGCAGCGGTTATCAAACGATAGGAGGCTTTTATGGCAACTGTTTCATTAACAATTGATGGAATGGCGGTAAAAGTTCCTCAAGGAACGACTATTTTAGAAGCCGCCAAAAAAATAAAAATTGAAATACCTGCATTGTGCTACGATAAAAATTTAGATATCGTTTCTGCCTGCAGACTTTGTTTGGTAGAGATAGAAGGGATGCCTAAATTAATGACATCTTGTTCTACACCGGTATCAGAAGGTATGGTAGTTTTTACAGAATCAGAAAAAGTAATTGAAGTTAGAAGAACTATTTTACAGCTGCTGTTAGACAATCATCCCAATGATTGTTTAACATGCCAAAAAGCTGGAGAATGTCTGCTACAAAAATATTCTTTTAAATACGATGTTCAGTTTAGAGATCATAACGGTGCAAGACGAGGACAAGAATACGCTTCTTGGACAGATACCTCAAGCCCATATGTATTCAGAGACGAGTCAAAATGTATCCTATGCGGAAAATGCGTTCGAACCTGTGCAGAAGTGGAAACAAGAAATGTTCTTACATTTGCAGACAGAGGATTTGAAACAACAATTGCTGCGGACGGAGATCAGTCTATGGAAGAATCTACATGCGTTTCCTGCAACCGTTGTGTTGTAGCCTGTCCTGTAGGTGCTCTTATGGACGGACGAACAGTAGGAATGCCTCGTGTATGGGAGACAACTTCCAAAACTGTAAAATGCAAACAGTGCGATTTCGGATGCAATATGTCCGTGTTCTATAAAAATAATAAAGTGGTCGGAGTAAGAGCGAAAGATGCTGCGATGGGACGGCCTTTATGTTTAAAGGGCAGACTTCGTACAGAGCTGGAATATAAAAGTATGCCTGCTGCACCTTTTGTTAAAGTGGAAACACCAGAAGGAAGACGTTTTGTGGAAACAACTTGGGTAGAAGCTTTAGAACTGGATAATATATTAGACAAAATAGAAAATAAATAGGAGATATTTATGAATAGAGAAGAACTGAAAGCAATTATTGAATTTGCAGTAAACTCAGAAGAGGAATCCAATGCGTTTTACTTAGAAGCAAAATCTAAAGTTGAAGATTCTGCGCTAAAAGATCTTTTTCAAGATCTTGCAGACGAGGAATTAGAGCATAAAAAGTTCTTAAGAGACTTCTTAGAAACAGGAGCTGATACCATTCGTATTTCTCCATCTAGCGATTATAAACTAGCAGAAGCTATGGAAGCTCCTGAGTTAACTACAGATGTCACTTTCCCGGATGCGATTATGATAGCGATCAAAAATGAAGAAAGCGCTATGTATATGTATCAGGGTCTTGCAGATTCTTGTGAAGATGCGGAAGAAAGAGATATATTTATAGGTCTTAAAAATATGGAGCAAATGCATAAAACAAGATTAGAAGAGATCTATACAAACGTAGCTTATAGAGAAATCTGGTAAGCTTTTAGAAAGAGGAAGGAGAATAGAATGGTTAATTTAACCATAGATGGACAACTATTTTCGGTGGATAACGATAAAACCATCTTAGATGTCTGTCGTGAGAATAATATAGATATTCCTACTCTGTGTCATGATGAATCTTTGAAACCTTTTGGCGGCTGCAGATTATGTGTCGTTGAAGTCGAAGGACGCAGAAACTTAATGGCTTCTTGCAGTGTTAAAGTGGAAGAAGCCATGGTAATAAAAACAAGAACAGATAAAGTAATTAACGCTCGTAAGACAGTACTTGATTTAATGATATCGAATCACCCAATGGATTGCCTTACTTGTGATAAAGTAGGAGATTGCGGATTACAAAATTATTGTTATGAATATGATGTAATTGCAACTCATAAAGGGGAAAGAAAGCAATATCCTATTGAGGCGTTAAACCCTGTAATGATCCGAGATCAAAGCAAATGTATTCTTTGCGGAAAATGTGTAAGAGTCTGCGAAGAAGTACAAGTAACTCACGCTATAGATTTTATGGGCAGAGGATTCAACTCCAAGATCGGTGCTGGTTTTGATATGCCTTTAGATGATAAAAACTGCCGTCTTTGCGGACAATGTATTTCTATGTGTCCAACAGGAGCTATATTAAACAAAGATCTTGTAGGTTATAGACCTTGGGAAATCAAAAAAGTTAAAACAACCTGTCCTTTCTGTGGAGTAGGCTGTAATTTTGACTTAAATGTAGCAAGAGGAAAAGTAGTTGGTGTTACTCCCAATGAAGATTCTGTAGTAAATGGAAAATCTCTTTGTGTAAAAGGACGTTCTCATACAGACTTTATCTACAGCGAGGCTCGTATAAAAACACCTCTTATCAAAAAGAACGGGGAGTTTGTGGAAGCGACCTGGGATGAAGCGTTGTCAATGATAGCGGATAATTTTAATCGTATTAAAAAAGATCATGGTGCCGATGCTTTCGCAGGATTATCTTCTGCCAGAACCTGCAACGAAGACAACTTTGTTTTCCAAAAATTTATGAGAGTAGCATTGGGTACGAATAACGTAGACCATTGCGCACGAACCTGACACGCTCCCACTGTCGCAGGTCTTGCGACTACATTAGGTAGTGGAGCGATGACAAACTCGATCAATGAAATACTTGATGCAGAGTTGATGTTTGTTATCGGGTCAAATGCAACAGAAGCACATCCTATTTTAGGAAATAAGATGAAAGTTGCGAAAAAACATCGCGGAGCGAAACTTATTGTTATCGATCCAAGACAAACAGAACTTGCCCGAATGGCTGATCTATGGCTTCCTTTGAAAAACGGTACAGATGTTGCGTTAATCAATGGAATCATGAATATTATCATCCGCGAAGGATGGCAAGATCAGGAATTCATAGATAAAAGAGCAGAAGGCTATGATGAGTTAAAAGAATTAGTAGCGGAGTATACTCCTGAAAAAGTAGCAGAAATTACTGGTATCAGCGAAGAACTTCAGTACGAAGTTGCTAAAATGTATACGAGCTATGAAAAAGCAGGTATATTCTATACCTTAGGAATTACAGAACATACGACAGGTACTGAAAATGTAATGACATTATCCAACTTGGCTGTTTTAACAGGACATCTTGGAAAAGAAAGTGCCGGTATCAACCCTCTAAGAGGACAAAATAACGTACAAGGGGCATGTGATATGGGTGCATTGCCTAATTCCTACCCAGGATATGGTTCTGTAGCAAACGAAGAACAAGCGAAAATATTCGGTGAATTCTGGAATACAAAAATGTCAACAGAAATCGGATACAAAATACCGCAAATGTTTGATGCTGCAGTCGCAGGGGAATTAAAAGCTATGTATGTTATGGGTGAGGATCCAGTTCTAACAGATCCAAACGCAAATCATGTTAAGAAAGCTTTCGATAGTTTAGAGTTCTTAGTAGTACAGGATTTATTTATGACTCCTACAGCTAAATATGCAGATGTATTCTTACCAGCTTCCTGCTATGCAGAAAAAGAGGGTACCTTTACCAACTCTGAAAGACGTGTCCAAAGAGTTCGTAAAGCTGTTGATACACCAGGAGAAGCAAGAGTAGACTGGACTATTATTGCTGATATTGCAAAAGCTATGGGTATGACAGAACAGTTCCACTGGAGAACTTCAAGCGAAGTATTCGATGAAATTGCGAAAGTAACTCCTTCCTATAGAGGAATGTCTTTTGCAAGAATCGATAAAGACGGTTTACAGTGGCCATGTCCGACACCAGAGCATCCAGGGACTAAATTCCTTCATAAAGGTATTTTTGCCCGAGGAAAAGCAAAATTCATGCCTGCAACATATAAAGAGCCTAAAGAAATGCCGAATGAAAAATATCCATATATCTTGAATACTGGAAGAAACTTGTATCATTATAATATTACAACAAGATATTCCACACGTTTAAATGATATTCGTCCAGGGGAATTGATGGAAATCAATGCTGTGGATGCGGATAAGCTGGGATTAAAGGAATACGACTGTGTAAGGGTTACATCTAGAAGAGGTTCAATACGCTCTAGAATTACTATTACAGATAAAGTCCAGCCAGGTCAGACCTTTATGTCTCTGCATTTCAAAGAATCTCCAGTCAATGAATTAACATCTGAACATATGGATCCAATTACCATGACAGGAGAATATAAAGTAGCAGCTATTCAGATCGAAAAAATTGAGGATCAAAAAGATCTTCCAATACCACAATTTAGAAACATTCTAAATTCTGTGAAATTCGCTCCTGAAAATAAGAAAGAGAATATCAGAGAAAATATATTCTAAATACAGAGCCGAGGATATTACCTCGGCTTTTTTATTGCATTAATATGGAGGTGAAAATGGTAAATAATTTAAAATATTATTAAACTAAAAAGTTGGTTATATGGAAGTTTTCGCATACTAGACTTTTGAAAAGGGTGGTATTATTTTTGAATATAAGGAGTAGATATGAATTTTCGAGGCTTGTAATCATAAAATACAGCTACTTTTCTCTATGAAATATCGTAAAAAGAGGTGGTGAATTCTATTGGATTTCAAATTATAATGTCAGATTATGGACAATCCATATGCAATTATAATCTACTTGACTGTATAGGATTAACTTAATATGATTAATTGTAAGTATCCTATTCTCATCGGTATACTCGTACAAATATATCGAATTGTGTCTTTTGTTCGCAGTATAAGAGAGGAATACTTGTATCAATAAAAAACGGAAAAAATAGGGGGAAATATAGTGCTGACAATTACTATTGATCGAAATGAATATAGTTCAGATGGCAATAAAACGATTTTAGAAATATGCCGAGAGAACACGATATCGATACCGACTCTTTGCGAGGATGAATCTTTAAAGCCTTTCGGCGGCTGCAGATTATGCGTAGTAGAAGTTCAGGGTCGTAAAAATCTTATGGCCTCATGCAGTGTTAAAGCAGAAGAAGGAATGGTGATTAATACAAATAGTGAAAAGGTTACCAACGCTAGAAAGACGGTCTTAGATCTTCTTGTATCAAATCACCCTATGGACTGTTTAACCTGCAGTAAAGTAGGTCAATGCGATCTGCAGGAATATGCTTTTCAATATGGAGTTAATCCTTCTTTTGAAGGAGAAAAGAAAAACTATCCGAGAGAAAGTTTAAACCCGGTTATGATGAGAGATCAAAGCAAATGCATACTATGCGGTAAATATGTACGTGTATGCGAAGAAGTTCAAGTAACCCATGCTATATAGATTTTTCTGGAAGAGGGTTACATTCGAAAATTACAGCAGGTTTTGATTTACCTTTAGATGATAAAAACTGCCGTCTGTGTGGACAATGCATTTCAGTTTGCCCTACTGCTGCAATTATGGATAAGAATTTTATAGGAGTCAGACCTTGGGATGTGAAAAAAGTTAAAACTACATGCCCATTTTGCGGAGTCGGATGCAATTTTGATTTGAATGTAGTCAATGGGAAAGTTGTAGGGGTTACGCCAAATGAAACATCTATCGTAAATGGGAAATCTCTTTGTGTCAAAGGAAGGTCTCATACTGACTTTTTATATAGTGAAGACCGTATAACAACACCTTTAATCAAGATAAACGGAAAGTTTGAAGAAGCTTCTTGGGAGGAAGCTATTCAAAAAATTTCTGAAAATTTCTTAAAGATAAAAAAAGAATCCGGTTCAGATGCATTTGCAGGTTTATCGTCAGCCCGTGCCTGCAATGAAGATAATTATGTATTTCAAAAATTTTTCAGAGCTGTGTTGGGGACTCATAATATCGATCACTGTGCTAGAACATGTCATGCTCCTACAGTAGCGGGTCTTGCTGCTACATTGGGAAGCGGTGCGATGACAAACTCTATAAATGAAATATACGATAATGAAATGATGCTTGTAGTGGGATGCAATGCAACAGAAGCCCATCCTATTATCGGAAATAAAATGAAAGTTGCAAAGAAGCACAAAGGTGCAAAACTGGTCGTGGTAGATCCAAGAAAAACAGAACTTGCACGAATGGCGGATATTTGGCTGCCGCTAAAAAACGGAACAGATGTTGCTTTGTTTAACGGTATAATGCATACTATTATAAAAGAAGGTTGGGAAGATCAGGAATTTGTTCAAAGCCGTTCGGAAGGATTTGAAGAATTAAAAAAACTGGTAGAAGGTTATACTCCAGAAAGAGTTGCGGACATTACTGGAATTAGTCCAACACTGCAATATGAAGTAGCGAAAATGTACACAAGCTATGAGAAAGCAGGGATATTTCATACATTAGGAATTACAGAACACTCAAGCGGTACTGAAAATGTTATGACTTTATCCAATTTAGCAATTCTTACAGGACATTTAGGGAAAGAGGCAAGCGGGATCAATCCTCTAAGAGGTCAAAACAATGTACAAGGATCCTGCGATATGGGAGCGTTGCCAAATACATATCCAGGGTATGGTTCCGTAGCTGATGAAACTTGAGCTGATGAAACTTGGGCGAAGTTTTACAGTGAGCTGTGGAATACGGAACTCTCTACAAATATCGGATATAAAATTCCTGAAATGATGGATGCTTGTGTCGAGGGTGAAATTCGTTCGATGTATATTATGGGAGAAGACCCGATATTAACCGATCCGAATGCAAATCATATAAAGAAAGCATTGAATAATTTGGACTTTTTGGTAGTACAAGATTTGTTTTTAACTCCAACAGCAGAATTAGCAGATGTATTTTTACCCGCAGCCTGCTATGCCGAGAAGGATGGTACCTTTACGAATACAGAAAGAAGAGTTCAAAGGGTTAGAATAGCCTGCGATGCTCCTGGAGAGGCACGGGTGGATTGGGAAATTATTGCACAGATCGCTAGAGAAATGGGAATAAAGGAACAGTTTCATTGGGGAAATTCTTCGGAAGTCTTCGATGAAATCGCTCTAGCAACACCGTCTTACAGAGGTATGAGCTATGTACGGATCGATAAAGAAGGACTGCAGTGGCCTTGCCCGACTAAAGAGCATCCTGGAACAAAATTCGTTCATAAAGGGATTTTTGCAAGAGGTAAAGCTTTATTTATGCCTGCGGAATACAGAGAACCAGGCGAGCTTCCCTGTGAAGACTATCCATATTTATTGAATACGGGACGAATGCTCTATCATTATAATATTACGACGATACATTCAGAAACATTAAGCAGCATACGGCCTGGAGAGTTGATGGAAATTCATCCGAAGGATGCCAAGCTTCTTGGATTGAAACAGTATGACTGTGTTAAAGTAACCTCAAGAAGGGGATCTGTAAGCTCAAGAATTACTATTACCGATAAGGTACAACCTGGACAAACCTTTATGACTATTCATCATGCAACGACTCCTACGAACGAATTAACGACTGAATCAGTAGATAATATCACAATGACAGGGGAATACAAAATCTGCGCAGTTCAGATTGAGAAAATAGAAGATCAAAAAGACCTTCCGATTCCTCAATATCGAAATATCCTGCATTCTGTAAAATTTGCTCCTGAAAATAAAAGGGATAATATTAGAGAAAATATATTTTAGCTGAAAACCGAGAGAAAGCTCTCGGTTTTTTTGTTGAAAAAAGCACAAATGTTCTTTTTGTTTTACTTAAAGAATTCCTTATGATAAAATTTATAAGCGAGGTGCTTAAATGAGGATACTAGGAATTGATCCGGGTATAGCGATTGTAGGGTATGGAATAGTTGACATAAAAGGCAATTCTATCTCTATGGTGGAGTATGGATGTATTACAACTTCATCAAAATCCAGATTACCGGATCGACTTTTTTTTATAATGAATGAAATGACAGATATTATCAACGAATTTAAACCAGACGAGATGGCGATAGAGGAACTGTTTTTTAATAAAAATACGAAAACTGCCATTACAGTTGCGGAGGCTAGAGGTGTTGAGATTCTAGCCGCAAAACAATCAGGGCTTGAGATTTATGAATATACACCGCTTCAGATTAAACAGGCGGTTGTAGGATACGGCAGAGCTGAGAAACAGCAGGTTCAGGAGATGGTTAAAATACTCTTGAATTTGTCTGAAAGACCGAAGCCCGATGATGCTGCGGATGCGTTGGCAGTTGCTATATGCCACAGTTTAAGTCATAAATTCAAAGATCTTTATAAAATCTAATGGAGGATATTATTGATAGATTATATTTACGGTGAAGTTGCGGGAATATACGAAAACTATATCGTATTGGAAAATCAAGGATTAGGTTATCGCATATTTACTTCAAACACGACAAAGGACCGTCTTTTAGTCGGCGAGACGAGCAAGATCCACACTGAAATGATTGTTAGAGAAGATAGTTTATCATTATATGGTTTTGATACTATGGAGGAAATGGAGATGTTTCGTCTATTAATTACAGTAACCTCTATCGGTCCAAAAAATGCACTAGGCATACTTTCGTCTATGCATACAGAAATTATCAAGTACTGTATTGTAGAAAATGATATTGATAAATTAACTGAAGCTCCGGGTGTTGGAAAGAAAACAGCAGGTCGAATCGTTTTGGAATTAAAAGATAAAATAAAATCTTATGATATCGAAGAAGATGCAGGGATGCCGATAAAAAATGATGATTACGAATTTGCATTAGACGCATTAGTAAATCTTGGATATCAAAGAAATGAAGTAGTGAAATTCCTACAGAAAGAAGCGATACAGGATCTTCCGATAGACCAGATGATTAAGGAAGCGATGAAGGGCTTAGAACATAAGGAGTGATTTCTATGTTAGATGAAAATAATAGAGTAGTCGGACAGGCCTTTAATCAAGAAGACGAGGAAACTGAATATACTCTTCGTCCAAAATGGATGAATGAATATATCGGTCAGGATAAAGCAAAAAAGAATCTTGAGCTTTTTATTAAGGCTGCGAAACAAAGAGGAGAGCCTCTGGATCATGTTCTTCTCCACGGACCTCCGGGGCTAGGCAAAACGACCTTGGCAAATATTATCGCAAATGAAATGGGAGTAAATCTTCGAATAACAAGTGGCCCGGCTATAGAAAAACAAAGCGATTTGGCATCGATTTTAACAAATCTAGGAAGAGATGATGTGCTTTTTATCGATGAGATTCACCGAATGAACCGCAGTGTAGAAGAAATATTATATCCATCTATGGAAGATTTTTCTCTTGATATAATTATCGGGAAAGGGCCATCTGCGAGAAGTCTTCGTATCGACTTGGAGAAATTTACATTGATCGGTGCCACCACACGATCAGGCCAGCTGACGTCCCCCTTGAGAGACCGTTTTGGCGTTTTGTTAAAACTAGAACTTTATGATATAGAAAGCTTGAAAGAGATTATTCTAAGATCCAGCAAAGTGTTAAAGATTCCTACAGATGAAGAGGGTGCTTTAGAGATAGCAAAAAGGAGCCGGGGAACGCCAAGGATTGCAAACCGTCTTTTAAAAAGGGTTCGAGACTATGCGGAAATCGAAGGCAATGGAACAATTACGGGAAAATCAGCTATAGAAGGTTTAAATCTTCTTGAAGTTGACGAGATAGGCTTAGATCATGTAGATAGAAAGATACTTTCAACAATCATTTATAATTTTAACGGCGGTCCAGTAGGGGTCGATACGATTGCAGCATCTACGGGAGAAGAAAGAATCACGATAGAAGATGTATATGAACCTTATCTGCTTCAAATAGGCTATTTAAATCGTACGTCCAGAGGTAGAATAGTAACTCCGAAGGCTTATGAGCATTTAAATATAAAATATACAAAATAGGAGAGCATTTTGAAAACAGATGATTTTGATTATCAATTAGAAGAAGAGCGGATAGCACAGGTCCCCATTAAGGAAAGAGACCATTCTAAACTTCTTGTTTTAGGAAGAGAATCAGGAAAAATAAAGCATGACCATTTTTATAATATTTTAGAGTATATAAATCCA
Source organism: Gallicola sp. Sow4_E12 (assembly GCF_052116305.1). Taxonomy (NCBI): domain Bacteria; kingdom Bacillati; phylum Bacillota; class Tissierellia; order Tissierellales; family Peptoniphilaceae; genus Gallicola; species Gallicola sp. Sow4_E12. Next base: position 47,790 of record NZ_JBQKLI010000001.1, read on the forward strand.
GGGGATGTTCTAGTTCTAAATAACACGAAGGTGCTTCCAGCTAGACTTTTCGGTTCACGCTTAGGCAAAGATGAAAAAATCGAAGTTCTTTTGTTAAAAAGAGAAAGAGACATATGGGAATGTTTGGTCCGTCCTGGAAAGAAAATGAAGATCGGAACAGAGGTCGAATTTGGAGAGGGAATTCTTAAAGGGAAAGTTCTGGATATTCTAGAAGACGGCACTCGAAAGATTGAGTTCTATTATTCCGGTATTTTTGAAGAAATTTTAGATCAGCTTGGACAGATGCCTCTTCCTCCTTATATTAAAGAAAAATTAGAAGATAAAGACCGCTATCAGACTGTCTATGCCAAAGAAACAGGATCGGCGGCGGCACCAACTGCCGGTCTCCATTTTACGAAGGAACTGCTTGAAAAAATCAAAGAAAAGGACGCTTCTATCGCTTATATTACTCTTCATGTAGGTTTGGGTACGTTTCGTCCAGTTTCCGTAGAGGATGTAACAGAACACAAGATGCACAGCGAGTATTATTCTTTAGAAGAAGAAAATCTACGAATAATAGAAGAAGCAAAGAAAAAAGGGGGGCAGATTATCGCCGTAGGCACTACAACAATCCGTACCCTTGAAACCATTGGAGAAAAATTTAATGGACGTTTAAAAGCTGACAGCGGTTGGACAGATATATTTATATATCCAGGCTTTGAGTTTAAAATAGCCGACAGCTTAATTACGAATTTTCATCTGCCCAAGTCTACTTTGATGATGCTTGTTTCCGCTTTTTCTTCAAAAGAAAATATTATGAATGCCTATGAAGAAGCAAAAGAGAAAGAGTATATGTTTTTTAGTTTCGGAGATGGTATGTTTATTAGAAAGGAAAATTTATGTTCGAATTTGAAATAAAAAAGAAATCTTCAGAAACGAGAGCTCGAACAGGTGTCCTTCAAACACCCCATGGAGAAATAAAGACACCGGTGTTTATGCCGGTAGGAACTAGAGCTACAGTAAAAACATTATCCAGCGAAGATGTAAAGAAATTGGGTGCGCAGATTATCCTCGGAAACACCTATCATTTATATTTGCGCCCAGGCCAAGAAATCATAAAACTTGCAGGGGGGCTTCACAAGTTTATGAATTGGGATAAGCCGATATTAACAGACAGCGGCGGTTTCCAAGTATTCAGCTTAAGCAAAAACAGAAAGATTACCGAAGAAGGTGTTGAAATTCGTTCGCATATCGACGGCTCCAAGCATTTTCTATCACCAGAAAAAGCGATGGAAATTCAAGAAGATTTAGGCAGCGATATTATGATGGCCTTTGATGAATGTGCCCCTTATCCAGCTGATTACGATTATATAAAGAACTCCATGGAGAGGACGCTCCGGTGGCTTGAACGGTGCAAGGAGTATCATTCCGATATGAGCCGACAGGCTTTATTTGGTATTGTTCAAGGAGGGATGTATCCGGATCTTCGTGAAATCAGCGCCAAGGAAACAACTAATATAGATCTTCCCGGCTACGCAATAGGCGGACTCTCTGTAGGGGAACCTAGAGAATTGATGATAAAGTTGTTAAATCACACGACTCCATTCCTTCCGGAAAATAAACCCAGATATTTGATGGGGGTAGGAACTCCCGATTATCTATTTGAAATGGTTGAAGCCGGCATTGATATGGCGGATTGTGTTCTTCCAACAAGAATAGCGCGAAACGGAACAGCCATTACATCCAAAGGAAATCTAGTAATACGAAATGCTAAATTTGCAAAGGATTTTAGCCCCATAGATGAAGAATGCGACTGTCCTGTTTGTCAAAATTATACAAGAGCTTATGTGAGGCATTTGATCAATGTGGATGAAATCCTGGGTGCTCGTCTCTTGACAATTCACAACTTATACTTTTTAATTAATATGATGGAGAAAATTCGACTTTCTATAGAAGAAGATCGTTTTTTAGAATACAAAAATGAATTTTATGATAAGTTCGGTTATACTTATCATAAGTAAAGGAGGATGGCTATGGAACAATTAGGTTTGATCGGTGGATTTTTACCTTTAATCATCGTGTTGGTGCTTATGTACTTTATGATGATTCGACCTCAGCAAAAGCAGCAGAAAAAACTTGCGGAGATGAGATCTAGTCTTGTGATTGGAGACAGAATCGTTACGATTGGCGGAATCAAGGGCTCTGTTGTAAAGATTTCAGATGACTCTATTACAATTGAGTCAGGAAACGGCGCAAAGCTTGATATTGTTAAAACTGCAGTAGGCCAAGTTCTACAAAAAGATACAGCAGGAACAGACATTATACAAGAATAATAAACGACTTTAAGAAATATTTGTTTTCAGATATTTCTTTTTGTTTATATAAAAGGAGTTCAAATGGCAAAATGGTATGTTAAAAACTTAAAAGAAGACATAGCCGGTATATCAAAAGAGACAGGGATTCATCCAATACTTGTGCGGCTTATGCTTAATCGTAAAATACCTGAAGATAAGATGAATGATTTTTTGAAACCTACTTTAGAGAATTCTTCCCATGATCCTTTTTTAATGAAAGATATGGACAAAGCCTTAGATCTCTTGATAAAGCACATTGATGCAGGAAGTTCGATTCTGATTGTTGGGGACTATGATCAAGACGGTAATTCCGCAACGATGACATTACTAGACGGGCTGATGCTCTATACGGATAATATTTCTTATGCGATTCCCAACCGGCTTACAGACGGCTACGGGATTTCAATGTCAATTATTGAAAAAGCAAAAGAAGGCGGAGCAGGCTTGATTATTACCTGTGATAATGGAATTTCGGCCTTTGAAGAAATCGAAAAAATAAAAGAACTCGGGATGGATGTTATAATTACCGACCATCATCAAGTTCCGGAAGAAGGAGAACTGCAGGTTGTCCCGCAGGCGGATGCTGTATTAAATCCTCAGCAATGGGACTGCAATTATCCCTTCAAAGAATTATGCGGAGCTGGTGTTGCCTTTAAGTTTATCCAAGGTTTATATACAAAATTAGATGGAGATATGGATTATCTTTCGGATCTTTTAGAGTATGTATGTATGGGTACAGTCTGCGATATTGTCGATTTAGTCGACGAAAATAGATATATCGTAATTGAAGGACTTAAGAAAATCAATAGTACTGAAAATTACGGCATGAAATCACTTATTAAAGAAACGGGAATAAAAGGAGACGTTTCTGTTTATTCTTTGGGATTTATTATGGGTCCTTGTATCAATGCGGCAGGAAGACTTGATACGGCATCCAAAGGAATCGAATTGTTTTACGAAGAGAATATGGAAAAGGTCGAGGAAATTGCAAAGGAACTGGTATCTTTAAACAATGAACGGAAAGATTTAACGGAAATCGGATATGAAAGAGTTAAAGAAAGTGTACTGCGATTAGAAAAACTGCCGGAAATTCTAGTGCTTAAAGACGAAGAAATTCATGAAAGTATTGTGGGAATTATAGCTGGGAGAATAAAAGAGTTTTTCAGCCGACCGACGATTCTTTTTACAAAGGCACAAGAAGAAGGTGTACTGAAAGGTTCCGGAAGAAGTATCGAACAGTACAATATGTTTGAAGAAATCAATCCGTATAGGGAAACACTGGTATCCTTTGGTGGACATGCTATGGCTGCTGGGATGTCTATATCGGAAGATAATTTTGAAGAATTCAGCAGGGTTTTAAATGAGAGTTCAAAACTTAAAGAGGAAGACTTTCAGCCTAAGATTTATTTGGACAGCAGTTTAAATATCGAGATGCTAAATTTCGATTTAGTCGATGAGATTGAAAAGCTGAGTCCTTTTGGAAAAGGAAATTCTAGACCTTTATTTGGAGATAAAAAGATTCTTCTTAAAAAACTGGACGTTATCGGTAAAAATAAAAATGTACTTCGTTTTTCCCTAGAAAAAAAAGGCAAACTATTTACAGGGATTTCTTTTAGGGACACAGAAGAAACCTTGGATTATCTAGCGGAAAAGTTTGGTCCGGAGGGGCTGGAGAAAATCCGATTAGGACTTGATCATAATTATAGAATCGATATATGCTATTATCCGCAAATTAACGAGTTTAATCAGAAGAAAACACTTCAGCTTCATATTAAAGATCTACGTTAAAACTGTAGTTTTCCATGATTGTTATGATATAATGATTTCAATATATTAATGTTTACGTTTCGGGAGGTAGAGAGATGCTCAGTGACTTACTGACAAAAATTAAATCATATAATCCTAATTGTGATGAGAAGAAAATAGAGAAGGCCTATAAACTGTCGGAAGAGGCACATGAAGGACAATTAAGAAGTTCCGGCGAGCCTTATTTTATACATCCCGAAGCTGTCGCTTTAATTCTTTCAGATTTAAGCATGGATGATGATACAATTATTTCTGGTCTTCTTCATGATGCCTTAGAAGATACAGAGATGACCTTTGAAGAATTAGAGGAAATGTTTGGTACTAATGTAGCCGAGCTTGTAGAAGGGGTCACAAAACTTAAAAAAATAAAATACAAATCCAAGAAAGAAAATCAGGCTGAGAATCTTAGAAAAATGGTCCTTGCTATGGCAAAGGATATCCGGGTTGTTATTATCAAACTCGCCGACCGTCTGCACAATATGAGAACACTTGAGTATATGACCCGTGTGAAGCAGATTGAAAAGGCCACTGAAACTTTGGAGATCTATGCGCCTTTAGCCCATAGACTTGGGATTAGTACTGTTAAATGGGAACTGGAAGATTTATCGCTGCGTTATTTGGAGCCGGAAAAATACTATGATCTTGTAAACAGAATCCAAAAAAATAGAGCAGAGCGGGAAAATGTAATTCAAGATATTATCGTGGTTCTAAATGTTGCCATGGATGAATTGGGCATCAAAGGAGAAATCAACGGGAGGCCTAAAAGCATCTATAGTATCTATAAAAAAATGTATCAGCAGAATAAATCTTTTGAAGAAATATTTGATCTGTCTGCAGTTCGAGTGATCGTAGATACGAAGAAGGACTGTTACGGTGTTCTGGGAGCCGTTCACTCTTTATGGAAGCCGATTCCCGGCAGATTTAAAGACTATATTGCGATGCCGAAAGCAAACATGTACCAATCTCTTCATAGTACTGTGATTGGGCCGAGAGGCGATATTTTTGAAGTTCAGATTCGTACATGGGATATGCATAAAACAGCAGAATATGGTATCGCCGCCCATTGGAAATACAAAGAAGGCAGCACAGAAAAACAGTCGAATTTTGATGATAAGCTGACTTGGATCCGACAGTTGATGGATTGGCAAAATGATATCGCAGATTCCAGAGAATTTATAGATGTATTCAAAGAAGAGTTTTCAAACGATGAAGTCTTTGTATTCTCCCCTAGAGGAGATGTTATAGACCTTCCTGAAGGTTCGACGCCTATCGATTTTGCTTATCGTGTCCATTCTGCTGTAGGAAATCATTGTATCGGAGCAAAAGTAGATGGAAAGCTTGTTCCTTTGAATTATAAATTAAAGAATGGGAATATCGTTGAGATTCTCACATCAAGCGGATCCAGCGGTCCTAGCCAGGACTGGCTGAAGATTGTAAAGTCTTCTCAGGCACGGACAAAAATTAAACAGTTTTTCAAAAAAGAGCAGAGAAGTCAAAATATTGTCCGAGGCAGGGATGCTTTGGAGAAAGAAGTCCGGAAACAAGGCTTTACTTTTAATAAAATTTTAAAAGAAGAATGGTTAAAAGAGATATCTGAAAGACTTAGTTTCTCTTCGATAGATGATATGTATGCTGCTTTAGGATTTGGAAGTCTTCAGCTTACTCAAATAATGCCGAAATTAAAAGAATACTATAAAGACTATTACAAGGTAGAGGATGCTCTAGAACAGTTTAAAGACTTAGAAGAAAGACCGAATCCTCAGCATCGGGAGTCTTCTGCCCACGGTGTAGTTGTAAAGGGCGTAGACAATCTGGAAATAAAATTGGCTAAATGCTGCAATCCGGTGCCAGGAGATGATATAGTAGGCTATATTACGAAAGGCAGGGGAGTTTCGGTTCATAGAAAGGATTGTTCCAACCTTAAAAGTTTGGAAGAAGCAGACCGGATTATAGATGTAGCTTGGGACAATACTTCGAATATCAACTATAGTGTAGAAATTAAGATCATAGCTTTCGATCGTCCGGATTATTTGGCAGCAGTGACTCAAAAATTAACGGAAAAGAATTTTACAGTTACAGGTATGAATGCAAGAAAAGATAAGGATAAAACGTATATTATTAATATTAAAGTTGAAATAAACGACACCAATCAAATCAAAGAGCTGATTGGTACGATACTTTCGATTAAAGGCACTTTAGATGTATACAGAGTCAAATCTTAGGAGTGGTATATGAGAGCAGTAGTTCAGAGGGTTTCAAAAGCAAAGGTTGAAATCAACGGTAAAATCAATGGAGAGATCGGCAAAGGGTTTCTGATATTTGTTGCAGTGCATAGGGATGACGAAATTTCGGATATTGATTATTTGGCTAAAAAAATAGAAAACCTTAGAGTTTTTGAAGATGAAGATGGGAAAATGAATTTATCCATTCAAGATATCCGTGGAGAATTGTTAGTCGTATCTCAGTTTACTCTTTACGGGGATTGCAGAAAAGGCAATCGGCCAAGTTTTATACAGTCGGCAAAATCTCCAAAATCCCTCGATAATTATGAAATCTTTTTAGAAAAGCTTAGGAGTACTGGTTTGAAGGTGGAAACAGGCGAATTTGGGGCGGATATGGATGTTTCTTTAGTCAATGACGGACCGGTTACGATCCAATTAGACAGCTCTAAAATTTATTAGGAGGCTTTTTTTGGAAATAAAAATTTTTACAACCTACTCGATGGGAGAAAATATTTATGTTTTAATTGAAAAAGATCATGCAGCAATTGTAGATCCAGGAGGGAATTATGAAGAAATATCTTCTTTTTTAAAGGACAATCATTATGTTTTGGATTATATACTTTTGACCCATGGACATGCAGATCATATCGGAGCGCTGAATCCTTTAAAAGAAGAATTCGGGGCAGAGGTGATAGCTCATATAGAAGAGAAAGAACTTCTCGAAACCCCAGAAATGAATTTATCCGGGCGAGGCGCTTCTGGGATAAAAGTCTATCCAGACCGCTTTGTATCGGAGGGGGGTGAACTGGAATTCCAAGAAAACAAAATCCATTTTATTCATACACCGGGACATACAGCTGGAAGCATGCTGATACTAATCGGAGATAAAATGTTTAGCGGGGATATGTTATTTAAAGGGACAGTAGGGAGATCGGATCTACCAACATCAGATCCTTCAGCTATGGAAGAGTCCATTCAGAAACTTTTAGACATGGATTTCGATTATAAAGTATTTCCAGGTCACGGAGAAGCAACGACTCTAATGCATGAAAAGAAATACAACGCTTACTTAAAATAGTACATTCTTGCGCAAATATATAGGATAAGTTATTATGATAGTAATCGAATAATTGCGATGAAAAAGAGGAGTAGTCTGCGAAAATTTTACAGAGAGGAAGCAGGGTGAGATCTTCCAAAGGGAAGCAGATGAAGGTTGCTTTGGAGCAATATCTATTAAGGGTCATTATTGAAATTTAGGTGGTACCGCGGAAACTCTTCGTCCTAAAAACGAAGGGTTTTTTTATGTAAAGGAGAGAATAGAATTGAAAAATTTAGAAAAAGTATATCAGCCGAAATCCTTCGAGGATCGGATTTATAAAAAGTGGAAAGAAGACGGGTATTTCACAGCGAAAGTGAATCCTGAAAAAGAACCTTATACTATAGTGATGCCCCCTCCAAATGTTACAGGAAAACTTCATTTAGGCCATGCGATGAATAATACGATTCAAGATATTATTATCCGCCATAAAAGAATGGATGGGTTTGAAGCACTATGGGTACCTGGAACGGACCATGCATCGATTTCTACAGAAGCAAAGGTTGTAAATAAAATCACATCTGAAGGGAAATCAAAAGAATCGCTGGGGAGGGAAGGTTTCTTAGAAGAAGCTTGGGCGTGGACAGAAGAATACGGCGGAAATATTAAAAATCAGCTTGAAAAACTGGGAGTATCCTGCGACTGGTCCAGAGACAGCTTTACACTAGATGAAAACTTATCCAGAGCCGTAACAACATATTTTATAAAGCTATACGAAGATGGTTTGATTTACCAAGGAAATCGTATTGTAAACTGGTGTCCATCCTGCGGTACAGCTATATCCGATGCAGAAGTGGAATACGAAGAAGAAGAGGGCCACTTATGGCATATACGCTATCCTTATAAAGACCGGGAAGGATATATCGTTATAGCAACAACAAGACCTGAAACCTTATTGGGAGATTTGGCAGTTGCAGTAAATCCTGAAGATGAACGCTATAAAGAGATATTGGGTGAAAAATTAATCCTGCCGCTGGTTGGGAGAGAGATTCCTGTTATTGCGGATGATTATGTAGATAAAGAGTACGGAACGGGTATGGTTAAAATCACACCAAGCCACGATCCTAACGATTTCGAAGTAGGAGCACGCCATGATTTAGGTCAATGTATCGTGATAGAAGAAGATGCAGCGATCAGTAAAGGATATGGTAGATACAGCGGTTTGGAGCGCTTAGAAGCTCGAAAATTAATCGTAGAGGACTTAGAAAAGGAAGGCCTTCTAGAAAAAACAGAGCATCTTCATCATACTGTAGGACACTGCGAGAGATGTAATGAAACTATCGAGCCGCTGATTTCAAAACAATGGTTTGTTAAAATGGAATCTTTAGCAAAGCCTGCACTAGAAGCTTATAAGAATGGCGACTTAAATCTTATTCCTAGCCGTTTTGGGAAAGTGTATACAAATTGGCTGGAAAATATTAGAGACTGGTGTATCTCAAGACAGTTGTGGTGGGGACATCGGCTTCCAGTCTATTACTGCGAGGACTGCGGCGAAGTAATCGTTAGTGCGGAAAAACCCGACACCTGCAGTAAATGCGGAAGCTCTAACCTTATACAAGATCCAGACACATTAGACACATGGTTCTCTTCTGCACTATGGGCATTCTCCACATTAGGCTGGCCGAAAGACACAGAAGATTTAAAATATTTCTTCCCTACAAATACCCTTGTTACGGGATATGACATTATTTTCTTCTGGGTAATTCGTATGGTATTTTCCACTCTTTATAATATGGGCGAGCTTCCATTTACGAATGTATATTTCACAGGTTTGATCCGAGACTCTCAAGGAAGGAAAATGAGCAAGTCCTTAGGTAACGGTATTGATCCGATAGTAGTTATTGACGAGTATGGAGCGGATGCCTTAAGATTTACATTAATATCCGGAAACTCTCCAGGAAATGATATGCGTTTCTATATGGAAAAGGTGGAATCCAACCGTAATTTTGCAAATAAGTTATGGAATGCCACAAGATTTGTATTGATGAATTTAGACGAATCGAAGATTAAACCTCTTGAAGAGTTGGAGTTGGAAGCAGAAGATAAATGGATTTTAAGCTGTTTAAATACAGTCACAAAGCAGATCTCCCAAAACTTGGAAAAGTTTGAATTCGGAAATGCGGGAAATGCTATATATGAATTTATTTGGAATGAGTTCTGCGACTGGTATATCGAGCTTGTAAAACCAAGATTATACAATGACGATCTTCAGGGCAATATTACGGCACAAAGTACATTAAATGCTGTTCTTATGAATATCATTAAACTGCTTCATCCCTTTATGCCTTTTATTACAGAAGAAATCTACTCATATCTGCCAGATAAAAAAGATATGCTGATCAACGAATCTTGGCCGAAATATAAAGAAGAATGGGTATTTGAAAAAGAAGAAGAGAAAATTACTTTAGCGATCGATGCCATAACTTCTATTCGAAATGCACGTGCAGAATTAAATATTCCTCCTAAGAAAAAATCTAAGATGATTTTTGCAACAAATGAAGATCATTTGAAAGAGAGTTTTGAAGAAATGAGCCTTCATTTTAAAACCTTAGCTTCTGCTGAAGAGATTATTATCGAAGACGATATGGATGAATTGGAAAATGCAATTTCTCTTGTGAAAAACCAGTATAAAATATTTATTCCTCTAGAAGGGCTGATTGATTATCAAAAAGAACTGGACCGTCTTTTGAAAGATCAAAAGAAAAACGAATCAGAACTAAAAAGAGCAGAAGGAAAACTAAACAACGAGAGTTTTGTAAAGAAAGCACCGGAAAAACTAGTTGAAGAAGAGCGAAAGAAAATTGAAAAGTATCGAAATATCAAAATGGAATTGGAAGAGTCTATAGAAAACTTACGAGGAAAAATAAATGAACTATAAGGAGGCTCTCAACTTTGCAGAGTCCGGCCTTTATGGTCATTTTGAGCAAGAAGAGTATATGAAGAAAATTCTTATACTCTTCGAAAATCCTCAAAAAAACTTGAAGATCATCCATATTGCCGGAACGAACGGCAAGGGGACGACAGGGTTCTACTTGTCCCATTTACTAGAATCACATGGTTATAAAACGGGACATTTTTCATCCCCCCATATATCCGACTATCGGGAACGAATCAAAATCAATAATAAACGAATCGAGAAAGACGCATTTATAAAAGCCTGCGAAGAGGTGAAATCAAAAGAGGAAGATATCTCTAAATGCGGAAGATGGCCAACTTATTTTGAAATGAGTCTTCTTATTGCAATAATAGCATTTCGTGAAAATATTGATTATCTTATTTTAGAAACAGGAATCGGCGGAAGAGAAGATGCTACAAATCAAGTAGGAAATACTGTTCTAAGTGTGATAACAACGATTGGTCTCGACCATACTCAAATGCTTGGAAAAAGCTTAGAGGAGATCGCATTTCATAAAGCAGGGATTATTAAAGAACGAACACCCGCAGTAAGCTTTGTCCATAATAAAAACGTAGATGATGTTCTTAAAAAAGAAGCCGACGTTAAAAACAGTCCTCTTTATTTTGTAGATCCTCACGAAAATATGGAAGTAGAAAAGGGGCATGCAGTACTATGCTATAGGGATCAGAAGATCAGACTTAAGTTTCTGGGTCTGCAGCAGGGATATAATGCAAATCTAGCCATTAAAGCCTATGAACTTCTTATAGGGGATCTTCCTCGGGACTTCTCTATACTAGAAAAAGCGGTTTTTGAAGGAAGAATGGAAATCCTCAATACAGCCCCTCTTTTTATTATCGATGGGGCACATAATGAAGAGGGAATAACCCTTCTTTCTGAAAATTTAAAACAGATTCCTTATGACAAGCTTATTTTGATCTTAGGCACAATGAGTGATAAGGAAATAAATAATTTTTCGGATATTGTGGATTTAAGCAGTGTTTTGATCCTTACAAAGCTTGAATATGAAAGGGCACAAAAACCAGAAAAAATACTGAAGGATTATCATGCTGATTCTGAAATTTATTATGAAGACTCTTTGGAGAAGGCTGTTGATACAGCTTTGGGAAAAGGCGGAAAAAATGATCTTATTCTTTGCACAGGATCTCTGTATTTGATAGGAGCTGTAAGAGATTATATTAAAAAAGATTAAAAGGAGATTACTATGCTTTGGACTCAATTTATTATTTTAATCGTCATTTTAATCAGTATTCAATATACGTTGAACAAAATTCTAGTTGAAATAAAGCGTATTCGGGCTGAAGAATTTAAAGATTATAGTTCAAAAAAATAGGAGAACAATATGTATAATGAGTTTGCTACCGTATATGATTCTTTAGTTTTCGATATACCTTATGCTATATATGCAAAACGCATTCGAGAAAAAGTAGAGCAATACCAAGGCAGTTTAGATTCGATTCTCGATTTTGGAGTAGGTACAGGAAATTTAACAAAAGAATTAATAGATTATTCCAAGCGGTATACAGGAATAGATCTTAGTGAAGAGATGCTTTCTATTGCAGAACAAAAAATCCAAGATCCTCGGCTTGAGCTTTACAGCTGCGATATTCGGGAATATATGGATCAGAAACCTTTTTCTCTTTGTGTCAGCACACTAGACAGTACAAATTATATCTTGGATGAAAATGTATTAATAGAAATAATGGAAAAAATTCACGAATTATTAGATACAGAGGGATTATATTTTTTTGATATTAATTCTGAATATAAATTAAAAGAAATTCTTGGAAATAGAAGTTATATTTATGAAAAAGAAGATATTTTTTATACTTGGGATAATTATTACGATCCAGATGAAAATAAAGTGGATTTTATTCTAGACTTTTTTGTAGAAGAACAAGGACTATACAGGCGTTTTACTGAATACCAAACAGAAAGGATTTATTCTGTTCCTGAAATAAGCAGCTATTTGAAAAATACTGGTTTTAAAATATTGGAAATCATAGATTTTGATACAGGCGATGTGCCAACTGGCGAAACTGAAAGAATATTATTTATCGCTAAAAAGGATAATATTCCATTAATTTAAGATTAATTTGTCCTGATCCTTGCAAAGGTCAAATAATTATGGTATATTATATTAAACAGCAAGGAACTAGTAAGAGCTGTGGTAATATTACATGGAGGAATGTACTAAATGACTAAGGGTAAAGTAAAATGGTTTAATGCAACAAAAGGTTATGGATTTATTTCAACTGAAGAAGGCGAAGATGTGTTTGTACACTATACAGCTTTAGAAGACAATGGTGAATTCAGAACTTTAGACGAAGGACAAGACGTTGAGTTTGAAATTACTGAAGGTACTAAAGGACCACAAGCTTCTAATGTTAGTAAGTTATAATAAATAGAATATTAACTAGAAGATAAAGCCCCTATTGCAGGGGCTTTTTTTGGAGGTATAAATGAAAGATATATATGTAGTAAAAGCTTTGGATGAAAAAGAAAGATTTCGTTTTATGCTGGTTAATTCTACTTCCCTTGTAGAAGAGATCAGAAAGATTCATAATACCACAACAACCGCAACAGCAGCTTTAGGGAGGCTCTCTACAATGGCTGCTATTATGGGAACAGATATAAAAAACAAAAATGAAACCTTAGCTTTAAAAATAAAAGGAGACGGACCGGCAGGATTGTTAATAGCAGAATGCGATTCAGAAGGAAATATCCGTTCTTATATGGATCATCCTGAGATCGACATTCCAAGCCGTGAAAGCGACAATAAACTTGATGTAGGCGGATTTGTCGGCAAAAATGGTCTTTTATCGGTTATAAGAGATTTTGGGACGGCGGAACCATATATCGGAAAAACGGCGATTGTTTCTGGAGAGATTGCTGAGGATATCGCAAGCTATTTTTTCTATTCAGAACAAACACCAACAATTGTTTCTTTAGGAGTGCTGGTAGATGTAGATTATAGCTGCAGATCAGCAGGAGGATTGTTTATTCAAGTTCTTCCTGGATATACAGAAAGCGATCTTGTGGAATTGGAAGAAGTGATGAAAGACTTCCCTGCAGTATCTTCTGTATTCGAAAAAAATGAAGATGCTAAAGATGTACTAAATAAATATTTTTCTTCATTAAACATGAAAATATTAGAAGAGAAACCTGTACGATATCAATGCAGCTGCAGTAAAGATAAGGTTGAGAAAGCTATAATCAGTCTTGGGAAAGATCAGATTGAAGAGATTGCCAGAGAAGATCAAGGGGCAGAAATCGTATGCGAATTCTGCAATAAGAAATACAATTTTACTGAAGAAGATTTAAGAAGTCTTACTTCGAATTAATATAATTTTAATTTCTTCTTGACAACTGTTTTCAATTATTGTATTATTGAAAGGTAGTTATGTGTTGGAGATATTTTTTCTGAATAGAAAGAATAGTTTCTAAAATGATCTGCCCAGATAGCTCAGTCGGTAGAGCAGAGGACTGAAAATCCTCGTGTCGCTGGTTCGATTCCGGCTCTGGGCACCATACTACCAGAATGCGGAAGTGGCTCAGTGGTAGAGCATCGCCTTGCCAAGGCGAGGGTCGCGAGTTCGAGTCTCGTCTTCCGCTCCATTCTTTATTGAAAAGATCATCATGAAGTGTTATGATAATATTATTACGGCGACATAGCCAAGTGGTAAGGCAGAGGTCTGCAACACCTTAACCCCCAGTTCAAATCTGGGTGTCGCCTCCAAAAGCTCTCAGTTTACTGAGAGCTTTTTATTTGTTTGGAGGAATATGATATGGCAGAAAATATTAAGGCGATGATTGTATCCTATAAAGCGGACATCGAATTTTTAAATCTATTAGAGGATTTGGGTATTAAAATTATCTTCACGAAAAAACATTCTAATCTGCCGGAGCCTGTAGACGATCATCCTGATTTTGTTGTAAGGCCGCTTACGAAAAAAATATTTCTAGTAGATCAGGATCATTTTGAATACTATCAGAAAGAATTAAGGAAATATGGTATTCAAACTATACCCGCAAAAAACAAAATCGGAGCAGTTTATCCAGAAGATGTTTTATTAAATTCAGTTTTCTTTAAGGGATATTGTGTTGGAAGAAAAGATGCTATGGATCCTAGGCTTCTGGAGTTTATATACAGGAATAATATGGAAGTTATTTCTGTCAAACAAGGCTATGCGAATTGTTCCTCTTTAATAGCAGGGGAGAATTTGCTGATTACTCAAGACAAATCGATTTATAAAGCTCTTTTAAGATATAAACTAAATGTGTTTCTACTGCCCCAAGGAGGTATTGATCTTCCTGGCTATTCAACTGGATTTATAGGGGGAACATATGGTATGATTAATGATACTGCGATGGTATTTTATGGGGATATTGAGCGTTTTTTACACAAAAAAGAATTAAAAAAGCGTTTAAAAGAAGAATCTATAGAAATATTCTGCCCCGAAGGAATTGATTTTGTAGATCGCGGTTCTATGATAGGAATTTATTAGGGGGAATGATTTTGATACAACCAAGTATACTGCCTGGAATGATGGAGTTAATACCAGAGGACCAATTATTATTTAATGATGTAAAAAATATTATCGAGAGTACTTTTCAAAAATATGCTTTTTTGCCAATTGATACACCGGTTATGGAAAAACTGGAAATTCTATTAGCAAAAGGCGGTGGAGAGACTCAAAAACAGATTTATCGTTTAGAAAAAGGAAATACGGAAATCGGTCTGCGTTTTGATTTAACGGTGCCTTTAGCCCGTTATGTAGCCCAGCATTTCAGCGATTTAAATTTTCCCTTTAGAAGATATCATATAGGCAAAGTATATCGTGGCGAGCGGAATCAAAAAGGCAGATATCGAGAATTTTATCAATGCGATATTGATATTATCGGACATGAAAAACTTTCGATCTATAACGATGCAGAAATTCCCAGTGTAATGGCGGAAATATTCCGAAAACTGCAGCTTGATTTTACGTTCCATTATAATAACCGCAAAGTTATGAATGGATTATTTAAAAGTCTTGATCTTGACGATTTTACTGCGATTCTTAGAATTATCGATAAAATCAATAAAATTGGAGAAGAAGGCGTACGAGAAGAGCTGGAAAAAGTAGATTTAGATCAAAATACCATTGATAAGCTATTGAACTTTATTCATTTTAAAGGCAGCAATGAAGAGACTATAGACTTTTTAAAAGAACTTGACGTTCAGGAAGAATTATTTCGAGAAGGTTTAGAAGAGCTGGAATTTGTATATAGGCAGATGCTTCTATTTAATATTCCTTCCGTAAATATTAAAATTGACCTTTCTATAACAAGAGGCTTGGACTATTATACTGGATCAGTCTTTGAGACATTTTTAAAGGGGCATGAAGAAATCGGCTCTGTTTGTTCTGGAGGCCGCTATGATGATTTAGCTTCAAATTATACAAAGCAGAAGCTTCCGGGAATAGGACTCAGTATCGGGTTAACCCGTTTGTTTTATAAACTTCAAGAAGGAAAGCTGTTAAATATTGAAAAAGCGAATCCGTGCGACGCTTTAATCATTCCAATGAAAGGCTATGAAAAAGAGTCCATTGATTTATTGAATAAATTAAGAGATCATGATAAAATAGTACAGATCTATCTTGAGGGCGGAAAAATGAAAAAACAGTTCGCCTATGCCGATAATTTGAACGTACCTTTTGTGATAATAATCGGAGAAGAAGAGGTTAAAAATGAGAGTTACTCTGTAAAGGATATGAGAAGCGGAGAGCAATCATCGAAAAAATTTGAAGAAATTATTAATTTAATATAAAGCAATGATGGAACGAGTACATCAAAAAGATCTGCACAGAGAGAAGGAATCTTGCTGAAATTTCCTTTCAGAAGCCTTTGATGGAAAACTACTCCGGAGCGAATAAAAATGAAGTATAAAATTGGGTGGAACCACGGAAGAGTCTTTCGTCCCTTGTCGGAAGAGGCTCTTTTTTTATTATTTTAAGGAGGATTTTATGATCACAATTACTTTACCAGACGGTTCTAAAAAAGAACATGAAAAAGGTATATTATTATTAGATATTGCTAAAGGGATTTCGGAAGGCTTAGCGAGAGCTGTACTAGGAGCTGTAGTAAACGGCGAAATTAAAGGTCTTCAAGAACCGGTAGAAGAAGATGCAGAGGTGCGTTTTGTTAAATTTGAAGACGAAGAAGGAAAAGAGATATTCTGGCATACTTCTGCTCATCTTATGGCCTTTGCTATTCAAAGATTATTTCCTGATACAAAATTTGCCATAGGACCTGCTATTGATGCTGGTTTTTATTATGATTTAGACAACAGCCATGTATTTACAAGTGAAGATTTAACAAAGCTTGAAGCGGAAATGAAGAAAATTGTAAAAGAAGGATACACACTAGAGCGTAAAGTGGTTACGAGAGAGGAGGCTTTAGAAAGATTTAGATCTATTGATGAAGACTATAAAATTGAATTGATAGAAAATCTTCCTGAAGATGCGACTATCAGTTATTATCAGCTAGGAGATTTTATCGATCTTTGTAAAGGTCCTCACTTATATGATGTTAAAAAAATCAAAGCTGTGAAACTTACTAGTATAGCAGGAGCTTACTGGAGAGGCGACGAAAACAATAAGATGCTGCAGCGTATATACGGAATTTCATTCCCTAAAAAGTCGGAATTAGATGAATATCTGGAAAGAATGGAAGAAGCGAAGAAAAGAGATCATCGAAAAATCGGTAAAGAGATGGGGCTTTTCAGTATGCATGAAGAGGGACCTGGTTTTCCATTCTTCCATCCTAACGGCATGGTGCTAAGAAATGAAATAGAGAATTTCTTGAAAAAAGAACTTAGAAAATCCGGATATGGCGAAATAAAAACACCGATGGTCCTAAACGAAGCTTTATGGCATCAATCAGGCCACTGGGATCATTATCAGGATAATATGTACTTCACAAAAATAGACGAGAAAGGTTACGCAATTAAACCGATGAACTGTCCAGGTTCGATCCTTGTCTACAAATCGAATCCTCATAGTTATAGAGAACTTCCGATCCGCGTAGCAGAGTTCGGACAAGTTCACCGCCACGAACTATCTGGTGCTCTTCATGGATTGATGAGAGTTCGTACGTTCACTCAAGACGATGCACATATCTATTGCCTTCCAGAGCAGATTGAAGAAGAAGTTACAAGTATTATCAAATTCTGTGATTATATCTATAGTATATTTGGGTTTGAATATAATGTTGAACTTTCAACAAGACCAGAAGATTCTATGGGTAAAGACGAAGATTGGGAAATTGCAACAAAATCCCTTGAAACAGCCCTTGTCAACAATAATTTAGAGTTTAAAGTGAATGAAGGAGACGGTGCATTCTACGGGCCTAAAATCGACTTCCATCTTAAAGATGCAATAGGAAGAGTGTGGCAGTGCGGTACTATCCAGCTTGACTTCCAAATGCCGGAACGATTTGGATTGGAATATATCAATCAAGAAGGCGGAAAATCACAACCAGTTATGATTCATAGAGCCGTTGTGGGTTCTATTGAAAGATTTATGGGAATCTTAATCGAGCATTTCGCAGGAAAATTCCCGTTATGGATCGCACCAGTACAAGCGATTATTTTGCCGATTTCCGATAAATATAATGAAAAGGCCGAAGAATTAAGATTAAGATTTGAAGAGGAAGGTATCCGAACTGAAGTAGATGATCGTTCTGAAAAGATCGGATTCAAGATTCGTGAAGCTCAATTAAACAAGATTCCATACAGTTTAGTTCTCGGAGAAAAAGAAATTGAGAACAATACAGTGGCTCTACGTATCCGCGATTTAGGAGATCAAGGTGTTATCAGTACAGAGGAGTTTATCAAAATGGCACAAGAAAAAATCAAATCGAAAGAAATTGATTTATAGTATTTGACAAACTAGGATATGTGTAGTAGACTAATAGCATATGAAGTAGAGTATCCGCTCTCACCTGACGAATGAATCGTTCAGGTATATTATGAATCCTTTTTTGTGAGAATTATAATAGCGGGTATTTTGCCCGCTATTTTTTATTTATTTATGGAGGTGTACATTATAAAGGACTTACAGATTAATGAAAATATCAGATCAAGAGAAGTTCGTCTGGTAGACAAAGACGGTAATCAATTAGGAGTTGTACCACTTAGAAAAGCATTAGAACTAGCTGAAGAAAGCAAATTAGATCTTGTTAACGTGGCTCCTAAAGCGAAACCACCGGTTTGTAAGATTATTGATTACGGAAAATACAAATACGAAACAATTAAAAAAGAAAAAGAATCAAGAAAGAACCAAAAAACCATTAATGTAAAAGAGATTAGACTTAGCCCGAATATCGATACTCATGATTTAGAAGTTAAGGCTAAACGAGCAAATACATTTTTATCAAATGGAGATAAAGTAAAAGTAAGCGTCCGATTTAGAGGAAGAGAATTAGGTCATACTAATATCGGAAGAACGGTACTTAATAACTTTACTGAACTTGTTTCTGAAAATGGTACGGTAGATAAAAAACCTGCTATGGAAGGAAGAAGTATGGTAATGTTCTTTGTTCCAAAGAATCAAGAATAATGGAGGAATATTATGCCAAAGAATAAAACACATAGAGGTACTGCAAAAAGATTTAAAAGAACGGGTACTGGTAAATTAAAGAGATTTAAAGCATTTAAAAGTCATTTAACTGGAAAAAAATCAGCAAAGAGAATTCGTAACTTAAGAAAATCCTCTTTAATCAGCAAAGGTGATCTAAAAAGAATAGATCACATGATTCCATAATCATTCAAGGAGGCAAAATTAATGGCAAGAGTAAAACGCGGTGTAACTGCAAAAGCAAGACATAAAAAAGTATTAAAAGCAGCAAAAGGATATTACGGTTCTAAATCAACACTTTTCAAAACAGCAAAACAAGCTGTAATGAAATCTATGGCTTATTCTTATATTGGAAGAAAGAGAAGAAAAAGAGATTTCAGAAAATTATGGATCGCTAGAATCAATGCTGCAACAAGACAAAATGGTCTTAACTACAGCAAATTTATAAGCGGACTTAAAAAAGCAAATATCGATATTAATCGTAAAATGCTTTCAGAAATGGCAATTTATGATCCTGAAAGTTTTACAAAATTAGTTGATATTGCCAAAAATGCTTAATTAAAGTAGCCCTATTATAGGGCTATTTTGTGATTTAAGAGGTAAAAATGAAATATAAAAAAATCAGACAGCGGATTGTCAATCATCCTCCTAGATTTTTAGCCATGGGTTTTTTTGCGGTAATTCTTATCGGATCCCTATTATTGATGCTGCCCTTTGCTCAAGGAGAAGGACAAAATACAACCTATCTGGATGCGCTTTTCACAGCAACATCAGCGGTCTGCGTTACAGGCCTTACAACTGTAGCAACTGTTTCTCATTGGACTTTATTTGGCCAGATTGTAATCATTCTCCTGATACAAATCGGCGGTCTTGGTTTTATGACGATAACAACGGTAATGGCAATGGTCTTAGGAAAGAGAATCACTTTAAATGATCGTCTTATTATTAAAGAGCAGATGAATACAGTTAGTTTATCCGGGATGGTTAAATTAATCCGATACGTCTTAGCTTCTACTTTTATCATAGAAGGAATCGGGGCTCTGCTTCTTAGTTTTCAGTTTATTCCAGAATTTGGACTGGCAAGAGGATTATATGTCTCTATTTTTCAATCCATCTCATCATTTTGCAACGCCGGTTTTGATGTGCTGGGAACTGCAAGTATAGTAAAATATAATAATAATCCACTGATTTTACTGACAATCGGGTCATTGATAATACTTGGAGGACTGGGGTTTAATGTATATATGGATGTTACTGCAAATAAGCTGAATTTCAGAAAGTATGCTCTACATACTAAAATAGTATTATCTATGACAGGAATCCTGCTTTTAGCAGGAACGATCGGTTTCTTAACATTAGAAGCCTTAAATGCAAATACTATGGCAGATATGAGTTTTTCAACGAAAACTTTGAATGCATTTTTTCAATCCGTCACAACGAGAACTGCAGGTTACTTTTCCATGGATCAAGCTCAGCTGACGGATCCGTCTATTATGCTTTCTATTATATTAATGTTTATAGGAGGATCCCCTGCAGGTACTGCTGGCGGGATTAAAACTGTAACCTTTGCTATGCTTCTGTTAATGACTTATAGCGAAATCAAAGGAAATCGGGATCTGGAAATATTTCAGCGAAGAATAAGCATTGATCAAGGAAAACGAGCTATTTCTATTATGGTATTAGGATTAAGCTGGGTCCTTACAGCAACTTTTGTTTTGCTGGCATTAGAACCATTTGCTTTACAAGATCTGCTGTTTGAAGTGACTTCAGCTTTTGCAACAGTTGGTCTTACAAGGAATTTGACACCTCAGTTAACAGAGATATCGAAAAGTGTATTAATTCTTTCTATGTATATAGGAAGAGTAGGGACTATGACATTAGTTTTTGCATTTGCGAATAATAAAGATAAGAAATACCATAAGGAAGCCTATGGGAATGTAATCATTGGTTAAGGGGGATTCTATGGAATTTAAAGAGTTTATGATAATAGGCTGCGGCAGGTTCGGAAGATCAGTAGCTGTGACTCTTGCAGAATTAGGGCATGAAGTTTTAGTTATAGATAAAGATGAGGATACGATCAATGAGATTAGTACAAGTGTTACTCATGCTGTTTCAGCAGACGTTATGATTGAGGGAACTTTAGAATCTCTGGGTATTCATAATATGGACGAAGTGATCGTTGCAATGGGTTCAAATTTTGAAGCTTCTTTAATGGCAACTGCTGTTGCAAAGGAAAATAATGTAAAGACGGTAATCGCTAAAGTCAGCGATAAAATTCATGGCCGTATCATGAAAAAAGTCGGTGCTGATCGTGTAATTATTCCTGAAAAAGATTCGGGGATACGATTAGCATATAATATCTCTACATCAAATATCTTGGATTATATTGAAGTCTCAGACGACTTCAGTATTATGGAAGTAAAACCTCCTAAAAGCTGGATTGGACGATCTTTAGCGCAGCTAGATATCCGAAATAATTATGGAGTTACAGTAGTTGCTGTCAAAGAAGAAGATGTTAAAGAAATTAATATTAACCCTAAGCCTGATTATGTTTTTGATCAATCGGATATAGTATTAGTCTTGGGAAAATATAAAAAAATAGAAGAAATAGTTGGGGAAGAATCTTAGTGTTAATAGAAAGTTCTCAAAATTCAAATTTTAAATTATGGAAAAGTCTTCGGAAAAAGAAGTATCGAAAAGAAAATAATTTATTTATAGTGGAAGGAAAAAAACTTTTCAGAGAAGCGACCTTTTCTGATATACTAATAAATAGTGTTATCCTTAAAGAAGACTTTAATCCAGATTTTGTGGAAGAAGTATTCAAAGGAAAAATTTATATTCTGAAAGAACAACTTTTTAATGAGCTTAGTGAAATGGAACACGCTGAAGGGATCCTTTGTATCTGCGAAAAAAAAACCTTTAGTATATCTACTGGGTCAAAAGTGATTATATTAGATGGTATTAAGGATCCGGGCAATGCAGGCACGATTATCCGCTCCGCTGAAGCCTTCGGTTTTAAAGACTGTATTTTTATGAACGATTGTGTTGATCCTTATAACAGCAAAGTTATCAGAGGTTCTATGGGATCTATCTTTCGGATCAATATTATTGAAGAAGAAATTATCGGCAAACTAAAAAAAGAAGGCTATTCTTTTCTTATTTTAGATATGAGAGGTAAAGCTGTATCTGAATTTAAAGGGCTGAAAAAAACGGCTGTTATTATCGGCAGCGAAGCTCATGGAGTGAGCGCAGACATGCGCAATATTGCGGACGGAGTTATTTCTATTCCAATGGAGGGAAAAGTTGAGTCTCTAAATGCTGGAATAGCTGCTTCTATTACGATGTATGAATTAAATAAATAAAGCTGTGAAAAAGCTGATTGCCTAACTTATTTCAGAGAGTTATGAGATGGTGCGACATAATATAAGAAGGGTAAATTCTTTCACTTTCGAGCTTCTCGAATAAAAATCGAGACGGTTGATTCCGTTAGTAATCAAGAGAGATGTTTTACATAATTTGGGTGGTACCGCGGAAACTTCCGTCCCATAGAGGGATGGGAGTTTTTTTATTCTTTTTTATTGGGTACCCTTAATGAATGAATAAATCAATTCACCACAGTAGGAGGAAAAAATGAAGGAAGATTTACTACAGTTAAAGGAGCAATACCTTGCTGAAATCGATGGCTTAGCAACAGCCGAAGAGTTAGAAAAATTGAGAGTTAAAATATTTGGAAAAAAAGGCGACTTGACCCTTTTATTAAGAGGGATGGGGAAACTTTCAAAAGAAGAACGTCCTGTTATGGGCAAGCTTGCTAATGAAGTTCGAGAAGAACTAGAAGAACTGTTTAATCAAAAAGCCGAATTCATAAAAAAAGAAGATCTTCAAAAAAGAATAGCAGAAGAGAGAATAGATGTTACAGCTAAAAAGGATGTAATACCTTTAGGACATCGTCATCCTTTAAATCGTACTATGGAAGACTTAGAAGAACTATTTCAAACCATGGGATTTTCAATTGAGTCCGGTCCGGAAATCGAATCGGTAAAAAATAATTTTGATATGCTGAATTCTCCGGAGAACCATCCATCTAGAGACTATACAGATACATTTTATATAAATGAGGATACACTGCTTCGTACACATACTTCTCCTGTTCAAATTCGTACCATGTTAAGCCAAGAGCCTCCGATACGTATGGTATCTGCAGGAAGAACATTCCGTTTCGACGATGTAGATGACACACATTCTCCGATGTTTCATCAGATAGAAGGTCTTGTCGTAGATAAAAATGTTTCTATGGCTAACTTGATCGAAACGATTAATGTTTTTATTCGAGAATTCTTCGGAGAACATATAAAAACACGTTTCAGACCCCATTATTTTCCATTTACAGAGCCTTCTGTAGAAGTGGATGTAACTTGTTTCGACTGCGGCGGCAAGGGCTGTCCTTCTTGCAACAATACTGGATGGAGCATGGAGCTTCTAGGCGGGGGTATGGTGCATCCGAATGTACTGAGAAATTGCGGTATAGACCCTGAGGTTTACTCAGGATTTGCTTTTGGAATGGGGGTAGACCGTATAACGATGGTGCGATACGGAATCGATAATATCCGCTTATTATATGAAAATGATCAAAGATTTTTAGAACAATTTTAGGAGGACAGCATGCTATTACCACTATCATGGATGAAAAACTATGTAGATATTGATGCAGATATCATGGATTATACTGATAAAATGTCAGATTCGGGTTCCCATGTTGAATCCGTTATAAATTTAAAAGAAGGAATTTCCAAAATAATTACAGGAAAAATACTGGAGATTGAGAAGCATCCAAATGCGGATAAATTATCTCTTGTAAAGGTTGATTTGGGAAAAGAAGAAATGCAGCTGATTACAGGAGCTAAGAATATGCAAAAGGGAGACTATGTTGCAGTTGCACTTCTTGGGGCAACACTTCCCAATGGGATGAAAATAGAAAGAAGAGATTTAAAAGGTATCGATTCTATCGGTATGTTATGCTCATATGAAGAATTAGGGTTTTCTGACAGTGTTGTACCTAAAAATTCTAGAGAAGGAATATTGATTCTAGATGAAGTAGAGCTGGGTATAGATATCTGCGAAGTTCTGGAATTAAACCAGCCGACTATAGAGTTCGAAATTACACCGAATCGACCTGATTGTCTTTCTATTATCGGGATGGCAAGGGAATCGGCAGCAACTTTTGCAACTTCTGTGAATATGCCAGATTTAACGATAAGAGAAGAGGCAGACGATATTTCGGATTATTTTAAAGGTGTTTCTATCGATACAGATGGCGGGCTTCGATATGTTGCAAGAGTCGTAAAAGATGTTGTTATCAAAGATTCGCCTCAATGGATGAAAAACTCCCTTATGCAGGCAGGTATGCGTCCGATTAATAATATTGTAGATATAACAAATTATGTGATGCTTGAAATGGGACAGCCTCTTCATGCATTCGATATTCGTACTATAAAGAGCGGAGAAATCCTGGTTCGACAAGCAAAAGAGGGAGAGATAATGACTACCCTTGATAACGTAGAGAGAAAATTATCTTCAGAGGATATTGTCATTACAGATGGAGATGAAATCGAAGCTTTAGCAGGAGTTATGGGCGGATTAAACAGTGAGATCACAAGTTCGACAAATACAATCCTTATAGAATCTGCTACCTTTGACAAAGATTATGTTCGAAAAACATCGAAAAGGATAGGACTGCGGACAGAAGCATCTCAACGCTTTGAAAAAGGTATCAGCCCTGAGATTACTCTCGCTGCGGCAAACCGTGTATGCCAGCTTATAGAACAAACAAATTCCGGTACAGTAGTAAAAGGGATTTTTGATTGTTATAATAAAAAACAAGAAGAAACGGTTATAGAGATGGATTATAATCGGATCAATCAGCTTTTAGGAACGGATATTTCGAAAGAAGATATTATAAATTATCTTGAACTTCTAGAGTTTAAAGTACAAGACAGAGAAGATCAGCTTATTATACATGTACCTACTTTCCGTTTAGATATTGAAATTCCAGAAGATATTACAGAAGAGATCGGCAGATTATACGGCTACCATAATATAACACCGAAACCACTTTCTGGTGCTTTAACAAGAGGAAGAAAAGATTATGGACGCAGGGTTGTTGATTACGCTAAGGAAGCATTATTTGGATTAGGGTTTAATGAAGTTATGACCTATTCCTTTATTAGTCCTAGATCTTACGAGAAAATAGAAAAAGAAACTACCGAAGAGGAATATATTAAAATCATAAATCCTTTAGGAGAAGATTATTCTGTTATGAGAACGACTCTTATTCCTACGATGATGGATGTTTTTACACGTAATTTAAAAAATCACAACGATCAATTATCAATCTATGAAATCGGCAATAGTTTCCATCCTGAAAAGGGCAGCGTCCTTCCGAAAGAAAAACTCCATTTAACAATGGGTGCTTATGGAGATGTAGATTTCTACTATCTGAAAGATGCTGTAACTAAAGTTTTATACGACTTAGGCATTTCTGATATCCGTTTTAAGAGGGAAGAAAACAATTCGACGTTTCATGAAGGACGCTGTGCAAACATTGTTGCAGATGGAGAAGTTATCGGTACTATGGGACAAATCAGCTATCAAGTTATGGATCATTATGATATAGATAAAGAAATATATATCGGAGAGCTTGATTTTGAAAAAATCGAGAGAAAAGCAAGCTTTATAAAGACATATGACCCGATTATTAAATATCCGTCTATAAAAAGAGATATCGCTATTGTTGTAGATAAAGAGGTAGAATCCGACAGGATAGAAGAAGTAATCCATGCCAAGGGAGAAGAGATGATAAAAGGGATTTATCTTTTTGATTCCTATGAAGGCGAGCATATAGAAAAAGGAAAGAAAAGTTTAGCTTATTCTATAATTTTCCAAGCAGAAGACAGAACATTAAAAGATGAAGAAGTAAGTGTACTTTATAATAATATTCTAGAATCGTTAGAAAAAGAGATGAATGCAGCTCTAAGATCTTAGAAAGGTGCAGTGTATGACTAAAAAAAATCGAATAGAGGTTTATTTAAACGGATTGCCATATACTTTATTAACGGATAGAAGCGAAAACGAAGCAGAAGAGATTATAGAATATGTTGAAAAACTAGTGGACCAATTAGCACTGCAGCACAGCAGTCTTACGAAACTGGCATTATCACAATTGTCTGCTTTGAATATTGCTGAAGAATTATTTGCAGAGAAAGATGCATACAGCAGATATCAAGAACATTCTAGAATTCCTTTAGAGAAATACCCGGAGCTTTTAGAAGAGATAGAAAAATACAAATCAACCATTCGAGAAAAAGAGAACCAAGAGACTGTTTACAGAAGAAAGTTAGAAGAAAAAAATAGGGATATTTTCGAAAAGAACCAGAAAATTAAAGATCTAGAAAATACTATTTCCCAAAAATCCGAAAAAATTGAAGCTTTAGAAAAAAATCAAAGTAGACTTGAAAAGATTTTTTTAGACAATCAACAGTCTATGAACCGTTTGAGGAAAGAATTGGAAGAACTGAAGGGTAAGGTTCGTTAATGAGCAGAAAATGTGAAATACTGGCACCGGTAGGAAACGAAGAAATGCTAGCTGCGGCAATACAAGCAGAAGCGGATGCCGTTTATATTGGAGGCAGTCAATTTAGCGCAAGAGCATATGCCCATAATTTTACAGATGATAAAATGAGCCAAGCTATTTCTCTCTGTCATTTCTATAATAAAAAAGTATATGTAACAGTAAATACAATCATTAAAGAAAGGGAAATGGAAGAGGCGCTAAATTATATCCGTTTCCTTTACAACAACGATGTAGATGCTGTGATACTACAGGACTTGGGGCTGGCAAGAGCGATAAATAAACAGATGCCGGATTTAGAAATTCATGCCAGTACTCAGTTAAATACGAGGAATGTGTATGGTGCGTCTTTTTTGAAAGAGATCGGGTTTTCGAGAATTGTTCTTGCTAGAGAAATCCCCTTGGAAGAAATCAAAAGGATTAAAGACCAGATAGATATCGAATTAGAAATGTTTATTCATGGCTCTCTTTGCGTATGCGAATCCGGGAGCTGCTATATGAGTTCCTTTATTGGGGGTAGAAGCGGAAACAGGGGGCGCTGCGCTCAGCCGTGCCGAAAAGAATACCAGTTATATACGAAAGAGAAGAAAAGAGTCGGTGAGGAAAACTCCTATTTAAGTTTAAAAGATTTAAATACTATAAATCATATTAATAAAAGTCAAGAACTTGGTATTGATTCTTTAAAAATCGAAGGACGTATGAAAAAGCCGGAATATGTTTACTCTGCGGTCATGAATTATAAAGCAAAACTGGAAGGTTTTGAATATTCTTTTGATTTAGAAGAATTTAGAAATCGGGATTTTACGGAAGGATTTCAATGGAGTTTAGACAATGCGAAGCTGAAAGAAATCGACCGAAAAGATCTTCACAAAGGTAAGAGAATCGGAAAGATCGTAAAAAAGAAAAAGATTCAAATAAAACTGGAAGAAGATTTGAATAAAGGAGATATCCTGCTTTTTGAAACAAAACGAGGAAAACATCTTCAGTTGGAAGTGAAAAACCAATTAAAAAGAAATGAAACTTTAGATATATCTCATATTAAAGATGCTAAAATAAACAGTTTGGTTAATCGGATCTCCAACGAATCTTTTTTAGAGGTGTTTAGCAATCAATCGTTTAAAAAAAGAGGGATTTCTTTATTCTTTAAGGGAAGAAAAAACTCCAGAGCTGAACTAAAAGTAAATCTTGGTGAGATTTCAGTTGAAATATTTGGCGAAGATCCTATTCAAGAAGCAGAAAATGCCCCGATCACAAAAGAAAAAATAATAAAACAATTGGCAAAAACGGGTAATACCTTATTTGTTCCAGAATCTATAAAAATTGATATCGAAGAAGATCTGTTTATTTCCATGGGAGAGCTGAATGCTTTAAGAAGAGAAGCTCTAGATTTATTATATAAGAAAGCTTCAAAGAAACACTCCCGTGATTTTATAGAAGATTTTAGTTTTGGTGTATCCAGTAAAAGAGGAAATCCAGAAAAAGCATTGCTATTGGAAACAGAGAATTTCTCTATAGGAGAAGGAAAAGTAGAAAACTACTATTTTTCCGGGGCTTCCAAAGAATATAAAAACAAGGAATATATTTTTAAAGTACCCAGAATTGATTATAAGAATGAGCGCTTCGTAAAAAAACAAATTATAGATGAATTAGATAAGATAGAAGGGTTTTTGGTCAGCAGTATCAACGAACTGTATTTTATTGAAAACTTCGGGAAACATGTTTATGCCGATTGGACTTTTAACATAGCAAACTCCCAATATCTCAAGCTGCTGCAAGAATATGGTTGTATACAGGCTGCTCTTTCCCTTGAGCTGAATTTTGACGAGATCAATGAGATAGAAGATATTCCGGGAATTAGGAAAGAGCTTATTGTCTACAGTCCTTTACTGGTGATGACTACGAGATTTTGTCCTTTCAGTTCTTTAAAAAAATGTGATATACTTGCTGACTGCGTAAATTGTTCTTTCAAAGAGGCTTATATGACAGATTGTAAAAATCAGTGGTTGAAGGTCTCAAGGAATTATGGTTTCACAAGAATTTATAATGAAGAACCTATGGAGACTGCAAACTTTTTTGATGAGATTTTGTCTGCCAGAGCTGACGCTCTGAGGTTAGATATAAGCAATGATGAAAACCCCGAGAAGGTCTTTAATCATTATTATTCTTTATTTGAGAATAAATCCAGCGGCACAAACTATAATAAGATGTTTTCAAAGGCTCATTATAAAAGAGGAGTGGAGTAATTGATCGATCAAAAGACTTTAGATAAATTAAATTACAATTTAATACTCGAAAAATTAAAATTCTATGCCTCTTCTTCATTAACAAAAGAGAGTATAGGTAAGATCAGACCCTTAATAGAAAAAGAGCCGATAGAGCAGCTGCTTTCTGAAACATCTCAGGCGCTTCATTTGATTGATCATCATGGAATGCCGAGTCTTTACGGTATTCGTTCTTTTGAACAAGAACTTCACCATGTTTCCATCGGCGGAATAATGGAAATGGGAGATCTTTTGGATTTGTCTGATATCTTAAGAAGTGTGCACGAGTTTTTAAATTATTTTGATATATCAGAAGATAAAGACGAGCAGGAGGAGATTAAGAAATATGCAGATCGTCTTACAGATCTTTCTAATATTGAAAGAAAGTTGTCTGCAATCATTCTATCGGATACTGAAATATCTGATGATGCTTCTCCAAATTTAAATCGAATTAGAAGATCTTTGGTGCGAACGTCCCAGTCGATCCGCGATAAGCTCCAAAGTATTCTTAAAAGCGAAAGCAAGTCTGGAAAGCTTCAAGATGAAATCATTACAATCCGAGAAGGCCGTTATGTAGTACCTGTAAAAGCTGAAAATAAAAGTACATTTAAAGGAATTATTCACGACCAGTCTACTTCAGGTGCTACTGTATATATTGAACCGATGGTGATTGTTGAATTAAATAATGATCTTCGGATGCTTGAGCGGGAAGAAAAGGAAGAGATTCACAAAATCCTAAAGGAATTGTCGCTTCAGGCATTTGAATATGAAAAAGAAATCAATGAAAATGTTCGTGTACTTCTTCAGCTGGACTTGATTTTCTGCCGAGCGAAGCTTGCTATAGATATGGAGGCTTCAAAACCAATACTCTTAGAAAGCGGAGAAATTGATTTAAAGAAAGCAAGACATCCAGAAATTCCAAGAGAAGATGTGGTTCCAATCGACTTAAAGATCGATAAAGATATTGATACGCTAGTGATCACCGGGCCTAATACAGGCGGGAAGACGGTTACTTTAAAAACAGCAGCACTTATGAACCTGCTGGCACAATCGGGATTGTTTATTCCCTGCGAACCGGAATCGAAGATCACAATTTATAAAAATATATATGCAGATATTGGAGACGAACAGAGTATAGAGCAGTCCCTAAGTACTTTCTCTGCTCATATGACGAATATTGTTCGTATTTTCAACAATATCACAGAAGATTCACTAGTTTTGCTTGATGAGCTGGGAGCAGGAACAGATCCTATAGAAGGTGCTGCTTTAGCTATTTCTATTTTAGAAAAATTGAGAGAATATAATATTACCACCATGGCGACAACACATTACTCCCAGTTGAAATACTATGCATTAAAAACTGAAGGGGTTATTAATGGAGCGGTGGAATTTGATGTAAAAACATTGAGACCAACGTACAAATTGGAAATCGGGCTGCCTGGTAAATCGAATGCATTCGAAATATCGCGAAGACTTGGACTGGAAGATACAATCATTTCTCAGGCGAAAAGTTTTATTGATGATGAAAATGAAAGCTTTGAAGATGTTTTAATCAATATTGAAAAAAACAAAAAAGAATTAGAAGCTATGAAAATCGAACAGGAAAAATCTTTACGCGAAATACAGTCTTTAAAAGAGAAACTTAAAATCGAAGCGGAAAAGCAGTCTCGAAAAGAAGAGAAAATACTTCAAGAGGCAAAAGAGGAGGCCTATTTGATCTTAGAAGAAGCAAAAGAACAATCTCAGTCCTTGATAAAGGAACTGCGTTATCAACAAGGCGGAATCATTGATCATCAGAAATTGAATGAAGTCGAAGGCAGGCTGAATAAAAGCATGTCTGGATTAAAAAAGAAAAAGGAACTTTTAAAAGAGAACAAAAGCAAGAAAGCTCTAACTATACATCTAGGAGATGATGTTGAAATATTAGGGTTAGGGCAAATAGGAGAAGTTTTATCCCTTCCGGATAGAAAAGGTGATTTTCAAGTTCAAGTCGGCATCCTCAAGATGAATGTCAACAAGAAAAATGTGAAACTAATTAGGGAAAAAGAGGAAGATATAAGCCAAGTTCAAGTAAGAGAAGTCATAAAGGCTAGAAAATCTCAAAATGTAAAAAACGAAATTGATCTTAGAGGAACGAATGTAGAGGAAGCAATTGTTGAGATTGATAAATATCTAGACGATGCCTATCTCTTCGGCCACAAAGAAGTCCGATTAATCCATGGAAAGGGCACAGGCGCTTTGCGTAAAGGCGTACAAAATTATCTGCATAGACAAAAACACGTAAAGTCATTTAGAGATGGAAGTTTTTCTGAAGGCGGCTTAGGGGTTACTGTCGTAGAATTAAAATAGAGGAGTTTATATGCTGGATTTTAAAAAATATATAGTTGATAAAATCAAAGGGACAGGAATTGATTTAGAAACAGAAAAAATAAATGAGTTAATCGAAATACCGCCAAATGATGAGATGGGTGACTTTGCATTCCCCTGTTTTCAGCTGGCTAAAGTTTTAAGGAAAAATCCTGCATTAATTGCAGAAGAATTGGCAGAAAACATAGAAAAAGATTCTATGATTCAAAATGTCGAAGTAAAAGGCGCTTATGTTAATTTCTTTTTATCAAAAGAAGCTTATTTTAAAACGGTGTTTGAAGAGATCAGAAGTCAAGAGAATTTTGGTGCTAGAAATACAGGAGAAGGAAAGAATATGATTGTAGAATTCTCTTCTACAAATATTGCGAAGCCTTTTCACATCGGTCATATTCGAAGCACTGTTATCGGCAATGCGATCAATAATATTTTAAGGTACGAGAATTATAATACGACCAGCATCAATTATCTAGGAGACTATGGCACTCAGTTTGGAATGATGATTTCCGCATATCGAAAATGGGGAGATAGAGATAAAATCAATCAAGATCCGATCCAAGAATTGCTGAATTTGTATGTTAAATATAACAAGATGGCAAAAGAAGACGATAATCTTATGGAGGAAGCACGCTACTGGTTTGATCAATTAGAGCAGAAAAATCCTGAAGCCGTAGAACTATGGCAGTGGTTTAAAGAAATCAGTTTAGAAGAATTTAAACGAACATATAAACTGCTTGGCGTAGAATTTGATTCATATAATGGAGAAGCCTTTCATTCCCAATTTATGGAAGAAGCGATTAAAGAGCTGGAAGATAAAAATCTTCTTGAAGAATCAGAAGGGGCTATTATTGTAAATCTTGAAGATGAAAATCTTCCTCCAGTGCTAGTAAAAAAAAGTAATGGGTCAAGTACCTATATAACAAGAGATATCGCTACAGCAATCTATCGAAAAAAAGAGTATGCTTTCGATAAAAATGTCTATGTAGTAGCTTCTCAGCAAAATCTTCATTTCCAGCAGTTAAAAGCGGTTTTAAAGAAAATGGGCTATTCCTGGGCTGATGATTGTATCCATGTATCTTTCGGCATGATCAGTATGAAAGACGGTGCTATGAAAACAAGAGAAGGGAAAGTCATTTTCCTTGAAGATGTTTTAAAGAAAGCTGTTGACAAAACGTTAGATATTATCAATGAAAGAAATCCTGAACTCGAAAACAAAGAACAGGTTGCGAAAGACGTTGGTGTAGGTGCAGTAATATTTCAAGACCTTTTTAATAATAGAGTGAAAGATTATGAATTCGACTGGGATCAGGTTCTGAATTTTGATGGAGAGACAGGCCCTTATGTCCAATATACCCATGCCAGATCCTGCTCGATTTTAACAAAAGGCGGCGGAGATTATGATAAAGCGGTAAGAGAAGATCTTTTAACATCAGAAGAAGAAGTGCAAATCGCAAAGCTGCTTTATGATTTTCCAAGAGTTATACAGGATGCAATCGAAAAATACGAACCAAGTTTTGTTACAAGATACGCTGTGAATCTATCGAGTGCATTTAATAAATTTTACAATGCCTGTCCTATCCTGTCAGAAGAGAAAGAATTGCGGGATGCACGATTATTTTTAACCTATTCTGTGAATAAAGTGCTGAAAATTGCTTTAGGCTTAATAGGACTTCAGTCGCCGCAGAAAATGTAAAAGAACAGCGTTAAAGAGAGGATGTTTTATGAATAGTATCCAAAAGCTTCTTCAATCTCAATCAGAACGGTTATTGTATTTAGACATAAAGAAACCATTGATTATTAATGAAAAAGAATATCGTGATTTAACCCTTCCTATTATTCGGGAAGATTTTGTTGAAGAGATTCAGGAAGGCAATTTTGAAGAAGAAATTCCCTTTGAGTTTTTTATCAGAGGAATGGTTTTTAATATTTCTATCGATCCGGATTTTGTTTACAATAATATTTATAAAGAAGTATTAAAAGAATCTATTGATGATTTAGAACATTATTTATTTACCCATGGATTAATGGAATTGGAATACGGAGAAGATGCTCTTCATTTTTTTAGAACTAACTATATTCTCCATTCAGCAATGGTATTAAACTCTTATTATTATGTTGTAACTCTTGAAAAGCTTAAACAAGGATCGTTATTAAAAGAAACGAAAACGGCTCGAAGATGGCTTTTAGATGAAATAATAGAATTAGACCCAGAATTCCCATTAAGTTATTATCGATTAGGTCTTTACGACATCGAAGAAGGGCATCATGATGAGGCATTTAAGTATTTAAAACGCGGGGGAGAGCTTCTTATAGGTGCTGATAAATATTCATTGCCAGCGGAATATCGGGAGGAGATTATGAGCGATATTTCTGTAAAGCTTGAAGAGCTTTCTTCAGATGCGCAATTAAAAAAAGCAGTTGAGTATTTAGAAAATGGAAAATACTATGAAAGTTTGGAGCTGCTTAATGAGCTGAACACACGTCTTAATTCTGCAATAGTAAAATATTATTTAGGTTTTACTTATAGGAATCTTCAGGAACTGGATCTGGCTATTGAATTATATGAAGAATCCTTGAAAAACGGATTTAAAGGACTGGAATTGTATCAAGACCTGTCTTTTTCCTATTATGAAAGAGGCAATATCACAAAAGCCAGAGAAATCATAGATAAAGGTCTAGAGGTTTATAAAGAAAATGAGAGGCTTCTATATAATAGAGCTGCGATAAATGTTAACATGGGCAAAGTAGACGAAGCCTTGGAAGATCTTGAAACAATTATCAGCTATGATGATATTTCCGAGGATATGTTTAACGAGGCAATGATTCTCAGAGAAAATATTAAAAAATACAAGGAGGAGTCCGATGATCTCCAGTAAAATGGTCAAATTAGGCTCGAGCCGTTCATCGATTCGAGAATTATTTGAATTTGGAAAAAAAAGAAAAGAAGAAATAGGGGCTGAAAATGTTTATGATTTCAGTTTAGGAAATCCAAATGCTTTAGCTCCAGAAATAATCAACAGCTCCATTCATGAAATTATCGAGGAAAATCCAAGAATACACGGTTATACCTCAGCACCGGGGATGGATTCCGTTCGGGAAAGCATCGCAGATTATATCAGCAGTTCCCAAAATTTCCCTGTATCAAAGGAAGAGCTTTATCTTACCTGCGGAGCAGCAGCTTCTTTAACGATTACTTTAAAAGCGCTTACTGTTGAAAAAGACGAATATATTGTCATTTCACCATTCTTTCCGGAATATAAGGTTTTTATCGAAGGACAGGGAGGGAAAATGGTTATAGTTCCTTCCAAAGAAAATTTTGATTTGGATATAGATGCTGTTAAAAACAGTATTAATGAGAATACGAAAGGAGTTATTATAAACTCTCCGAATAATCCTACAGGGGTGATCTACAGCGAAGAAAGAATCGAAGAATTATCGCAAATATTAAAGGATGCTTCCAAGAAATACGAAAAGATTATATATTTGATTTCTGACGAACCTTATAGAGAAGTAGTCTTCGATGATACGGAGGTTCCTTTTGTCCCCAAATACTATGCCAATACTATAGTCTGTTATTCTTTCAGTAAATCTTTGTCCTTGGCTGGCGAAAGAATCGGATATATTCTCTTCCCAAAACAAATCGAGAATTATCAAGAGGCAGCTTATGCTATTGCCGGAGCGGGGAGGGTTTTAGGTTTTGTTAATGCGCCTGCATTGTTCCAAGCGGTTCTAGGAAAAAGCATCGGGCAGTTTTCAGAAACAGATACTTACCGTAAAAACAGGGATTTATTGTATAAAACATTAACGGATTTAGGTTTTCACTGCGAAAAGCCGACAGGTGCTTTTTATCTGTTTCCTAAGGCGTTGGAAGAAGATAGTGTTGCTTTTTGCGAAAAAGCAAAAGATTTTAATCTATTAATCGTGCCGGGGGATGATTTTTACGCACCGGGATATGTACGTTTGTCCTATTGTGTAGATCCAAATATGGTCGAAAGAAGTCTAGAAGCATTTAAAAAATTAAGTGATTATTATAAAAAATAAAAAAACAAGTATCTCTATCTTGACGATAGGGGATACTTGTTTTTTTATTCTACTAAACCGCAGCGGTACATTATTTCCAATGCAGATAAGAGATTGCTTCTGGTGTCTGTGTCG
This sequence comes from Gallicola sp. Sow4_E12, assembly GCF_052116305.1. Lineage (NCBI taxonomy): Bacteria > Bacillati > Bacillota > Tissierellia > Tissierellales > Peptoniphilaceae > Gallicola > Gallicola sp. Sow4_E12. The sequence goes on from NZ_JBQKLI010000001.1 coordinate 83,189, forward strand.
TCCAGATCAATATCTATAATTTCATTAATCTTATTGGTTCTGTAGACTATTGAATTTCGATGAACATTCAATCTTTCAGAGGCTTTGATTAAGCTGCGTTCTTCTAGCAGATAAAAATACAGGGTTTTTAAGAGATCGGAGTGGTTTTTTTCATCATGATCCTTCAGCATTTGAAGTTCTCTAGGAATAAAATATTCTAAAGAAGCGAAGCGTACTGCCAACTCATAAACTAGCGGGTTCAGCTGTTTTTCTAAAGGGCCTTCTAATTTTATGTCATGATCGAGGAGCATTTTTGCCATAGATACCGTTTTGCTGTACTGCAATAGATTTCGATGCAGGGATACCCTTACATGTTTTAATTTATATTCTTCTACAAAATCGCCGAGGTTTTGAAGAAGAGTATCAGAAGATTTGTTCTTATGATTTATGAGACAGATTAGTTTATTATTTTCAATAATGCTGTACATATACATTGGATGATCTAGTGCAAATCGATTCCCGTTAATAAACATATTTTTATAATAGTATAAACCGTTTTCCAATTCCATCATGTAAATTTCATAATCATCTTCTAAATCCCAGGTTATATTTCTGAGATTCTCATAATCTGTTTCTCGAAAGGCATCCTGAAACAGATTCTTTAGACTTTGATAGAAATGATCCTTTGAATTGATCAATGCGTTTGTACGGTTAAAGAGATAAGGGCCTAAAATTTTAGCTGTTTTTTCGATTTCTGAATCATATAGCGGATTTGTGTTCTCGAAACCCAAATAGCCGTATATTCTTTTTAGATTTGTTTTTTGAATTTCTAATGGAAATATCTTTTCAACGGATTTAAAATCCAAGATATTATAAATCAATTTTTTATTTTTATCTAAAATACATAATTTTGTCTCAAAAAATTCGTAAATTAGATAGATAAAATCATCTAGTTCTGCGTTTTGAGCGATATATAAATATAGTTTATCGTAGTATTTTTGGAATCGGTCAAGTATAGAAAGCAGCTCGTTCATATCTTCCAATAGATTACGGTTTTCTTCTATAATTATGATATTATCTTCCGTATTTTTAGACAGCGCGATAGGCGGATTCGTTGCATAAAGAAGAAAATTTCCAGCAGGATGTTTCTCAGTAAGGAATTTTGTGGAGTCCAGAAGATATAGCGTATTTGAGTCAATAGCTACTCCTTTTTGATAGAAACGGATGCTTTTGATATTTGTATTGTTGTGAAGAAAGACAAGCTTGTTTTGATTCCATTGGTGTAACAATAGATCTAATTGCATTATATACCTCTTTTATAGTTGTTTTAACAGTACGTAATCACTATTATATTATCACAATGAGTTGTTCAATAGAAGTCTGCTTCGTTGACCATCATCTTTCCTTTCGTTATAATAAAACTAAATGAAAGCTAAAAAAGCAGAAGGAGTACTTAAATGTCAATTACAAATAAATTAAAAAGAGATCACATGTGTGGCGAACTTAGAAAAGAAGATGTAGGAAAGACAGTCACTATCATGGGATGGGTAGCAAAGGCAAGGGATTTAGGCGGCCTTATTTTTATTGATCTAAGAGACACAACAGGGATTTGCCAAATTGTTGTCCGTGATGAGAATCCTGATATTTTTAAAATTGCCCAAGGATTAAAATCAGAATATGTTATCGGGGTTAGAGGCGTATTATTTGAAAGAGAATCTAAAAATAAAAATATTCCTACAGGGGATGTGGAACTTATCGTTGAAGAAATTAAAGTTTTTGACGAAGCAAAGACTCCTCCGATCTATATAAAAGATGATGACAATGTTTCTGATGAAATGAGATTAAAATACAGATATCTTGATTTAAGAAAATCAAATCTGCAAAAAAATCTGAAGATCAGAGCGAAAGCTGCTAAGATTGTTAGAGATTATCTGGATAAATATTCCTTTGTTGAAGTAGAAACACCATTTTTAAATAAGCCGACTCCAGAGGGAGCAAGGGATTATTTGGTTCCTTCAAGAATTAATAAGGGGAAATTTTATGCTCTGCCTCAAAGTCCTCAATTAATGAAACAGCTTTTAATGGTAGCTGGAATGGACCGCTATTATCAAATCGTAAAATGTTTTAGAGATGAAGATTTGAGAGCCAATAGACAACCTGAATTTACTCAAATCGATATGGAGATGTCCTTTGCAGATCAAGAAGACATTATGGAATTGAATGAAGGTCTCCTTTCAAGAGTTTTTAAAGAGATTCTTGATGTGGATCTGCCAAGACCCTTTCCTAGAATGTCGTATCAGGATGCTATGGAAAATTACGGCAGCGATAAGCCAGACCTGCGTTTTGGTTTCTTAATCACAGATATTTCAGAAATCGTCAAAGATTCTGAATTTAAAGTGTTTGCCGCTGCAAATGAAAAAGGAAGCTCTGTTAGAGGGATTAATTTAGGGGAATACCAAAAGGATTTTTCAAGAAAAAAAGTGGATGCCTTAGAAAAATTCGCGAAAACTCATGGAGCAAAAGGTATGGCATGGATTCGTGTTAAAGAGGGGGAAGTTCAGTCTCCTATTGCAAAATTCCTTTCGGAAAAAGAATTAGAAGGTATCTGCAATGCCTTTGGAAATAATGAAAATGATTTGATTTTATTGATTTCCGATAAGGATTCCACTGTGTTTGAAACTTTAAGTGCTTTACGCCATGAAGCAGCTTCAAAACTCGATTTAATCGACGAAAAAGCAATGGCGGTATCATGGATTGTGAATTTCCCGATGTTTGAGTACGATGAAGAAGAGAATCGTTATGTGGCAAAACATCATCCATTTACAATGCCTATGGAGGAAGATTTGGAATTATTAGACCAATCTCCTGAAAAGGTACGTGCAAAAGCCTATGATATCGTAATCAATGGAGATGAAATCGGAGGCGGTTCAATCCGTATCAATAACAGCAGCCTGCAAAACAAGATCTTTAAATTATTAAAATTATCCAAAGAAGATATAGAAGAAAAATTCGGATTTTTTGTGGAAGCTCTACAGTACGGTACACCGCCTCATGGTGGACTGGCTTACGGCTTTGACCGCATGTGCATGCTTTTGACAGGTTCCGATAATATCAAAGATGTTATCGCTTTTCCTAAAACACAGTCGGCAACGGATTTATTGACAAATGCTCCTGGATCGGTCAATGAAATTCAGCTGGAGGAATTAAATTTGGAGATAAATAAAATAAATGAATAGTATATTGGCTCGGACTCAAGCTGTGCTTGGGTCCGATGCTATAGAAAAACTGCAAAACAGTTCGGTTATCGTTTTTGGAATTGGCGGTGTAGGGGGAAATTGTACCGAAACTTTAGTACGAAGCGGGGTTGGACGTTTAACAATTGTTGATCAGGATACCATTGACGCAACAAATATCAATCGCCAGATAATTGCTCTTCAGTCCAATGTTGGCAAAGTTAAAGTAGATGAATTTCGCAAGCGTTTATTGGATATTAATCCAGAATTGAAATTAACAACGCTTCAAAAAAGAATGGACTGTGTAAATCTTGAGGATTTTGGTTTGAAGGATTTTGATTATGTGATTGACAGTATAGACACAATTACCAGCAAAATTTGTTTGGCTGAATATTGTTATGAGAATAATATAAATATTATTTCTTCAATGGGTTTTGGAAACAAAGTGAATCCACTGGATATTAAAGTGTCGGATATTTATAAGACATATTATTGTCCTTTGGCAAGAGTGATGAGACGAGAGCTTAGGCAGAGAAGGGTAAAGAAGTTAAAAACTGTTTGGTCTTCTGAGAAACCGACTAAAACGATCACCGGGGATCAATACGGGAAAAGAAGTCCAGGCAGTGTGGCCTTTGTTCCTTCTGTTGCGGGTATTGTTATAGCAAGCGAAGTGATTAAAGATATAATCGGAAAGGAAAATAATGAAAAAACAAGGACAAGTAGTTAGAGTAGAGGGCGAGATGGCATATATTGCTGTAGAACGTCAAGAAGCCTGCGGTGGAAAGTGCGAGGCTTGCGGCGGATGTGCCGGCCAAGAAAACGTATCTATCGTTGAAGTAAAAAATGATCTTGGTGTTGAAAAGGGAGATCGTGTTATGCTGGAAGCACCGGAAGGAAAGCTTTTGAAGTATTCTTTATTGTTGTATACAGTTCCTTTAATCGCCTTTATTCTGGGATTGGTTATTAGTATTTATGTGTTCAGCCGTATGAATATCGAGTCATACGAAATATATTCTTTCCTTATAGGATTGTTCTGTGTAGGGCTTGCAATTATTGTAATAAAAATATTTGATGAAAATGCTTTCATAAGTTCGTCAAATGTGATAAGATTAGAAAGAATAATAAAATAGGAGGAGTTTGAATTGAACCCATTAAACAATTTAAAAAACTATGATCCAGAAATTTACGAGGTAATTGTAAAAGAAACACAAAGACAAAGAGAACACATTGAACTTATTGCATCAGAAAACTTTGTTTCTGAAGCGGTATTAGAAGCGAATGGTTCTACATTAACAAACAAATATGCAGAAGGATATCCAGGAAAGAGATATTACGGCGGATGCGAGCACGTTGACGTTTCTGAAGATTTAGCAAGAAAAAGATTATGCGAGATTTTTGGAGCAGATCATGCAAACGTTCAACCACATTCAGGTGCGGATGCAAACGTTGCTGTATACTTTGGTTTACTAAAAGCAGGAGACACTGTCCTAGGAATGAACCTATCAGAAGGTGGCCACTTAACTCATGGTTCACCAGTAAACATTTCAGGAAAAGTATTCAACTTTGTAAGTTATGGTGTTAACGAAGATGAAGTTATCGATTATGATGATGTTTTAGCAAAAGCTAAAGAAGCAAAACCTAAACTAATCGTAGCTGGTGCTAGTGCATATCCTAGAGAAATCGACTTTAAAAGATTTTCAGAAATCGCTAAAGAAGTTGGAGCTTTATTTATGGTAGATATGGCTCACGTAGCTGGTTTAGTAGCAGCTGGAAAGCATTCAAATCCAGTTCCTTACGCTGATGTAGTAACAACTACTACTCACAAAACTCTTCGTGGACCTAGAGGTGGAGCGATTCTTTGTAAAGAAGAACATGCGAAACTAATTGACAAATCTGTATTCCCAGGGTTACAAGGTGGACCATTAGAGCATATTATTGCTGGTAAAGCTGTAGCTTTCAAAGAAGCATTATCTGACGAATATAAACAATACATCGACCAAGTATGCAAGAATGCCAAAGCATTAGGCGAAGCGCTTACAGAAGGCGGAATCCGTTTAGTATCTGGCGGAACGGATAACCATTTATTATTATTAGACGTACGTGATTTAGGTCTTACAGGAAAAGAAGCTGAAGCTCTATTAAGCGAAGTAAATATTACTGTAAACAAAAACACTATTCCTAATGATCCTGAAAGCCCATTTGTAACTTCTGGAGTACGTATCGGTACACCTGCTGTTACAACTAGAGGTGCTGATGAAGAAGATATGAAAGTTATCGGAAAACTTATGATCGATACTCTTAAGAAATCTCGTTCAACTGAAGAGATTAAACAAGATGTACTTGATTTAATGAGTAAATTCCCACTTTACGAAAATATTGGATATTAATATTTCAATAAAGAACTCAAATACAATTGTATTTGAGTTCTTTTTTTGATACCATTGTAATAGATTTTGATCTGTTCGAGAGTAATCAGAAAGGTAATATTATAATGAATAAACCGGTAATAGCAATAGTAGGGAGACCAAATGTAGGAAAGTCTACTTTATTTAATAAATTAATCAGTAAACGAATAGCCATCACTCAAGATGATCCGGGTGTTACAAGGGATCGCCTTTATCAAGAAGGAGAGTGGCAGCATAAAAAGTTTCTTTTAGTGGATACTGGCGGTATCGAACCCGATAGCAAAGAAAGATTTTCTGTAGAAATAAAAAAACAAGTGGATTTGGCCATAGATATGGCAGAGGCAATTATTTTTCTTGTTGACGGACGCACAGGCATCACAAACGATGATAGAGAGATTGCGAGACTCCTTCGCCAAACGAAGAAGAAAATCTTTTTAACAGTCAATAAAATCGACAGTAAAAAGCAGGAAGAATTCATATACGAATTTTATGAACTGGGATTTGAAAATATCTATCCGGTAAGTGCTGAAAATGCATTGCGGATAGGCGATTTGCTGGATGCAGTACTGGAAGATTATGAAGTCAACAGTATCGGCGAGGAAGAGGAAGCAACCCATGTTGCCATTATCGGTAAACCAAATGTTGGAAAATCTTCTTTGATCAATCAGGTATTAGGCGAAGAAAGAATGATTGTAACGGACATACCCGGGACTACAAGGGATGCAATCGACAGTAGAGTAGAATACGACGGCAATGAATATATCTTTATCGATACAGCAGGGCTTCGAAGAAAACGGTCTGTTACGGAAGAAACAGAAAGATATACTGTTTTAAGAACCCTTTCAGCCATCGATCGATCCGAGCTCTGTGTGATGATGATCGATGCAACTCAAGGCATTACGGAGCAGGATTCGAAGGTAGTCGGCTATGCCCATGAAGAGGGCAAGGGAATTATAATTGCTATTAATAAATGGGATCTTATTGAAAAAGATGATAAAACTATGAGGAATTTCGAAAAAGATATTAGAAATCAGCTTAGTTTCCTTAGTTATGCCCCTATAGTCTTTATTTCCGTCAAGGATGGTTTAAGAATAAACAAATTATTTGATTTAATAAAGGTTGTAGACAATAACTACTCTTTACGAATCAGTACAGCAGTTTTAAATGATATCGTTACAGATGCGGTATTGCATAATCCGCCGCCAACGGATAAAGGAGTAAGACTTAAAATCTACTATATAGCTCAAGTAGGGACACGTCCGCCTAAATTTGTGGTAAATGTTAATAAAAAAGAACTAATGCATTTCTCTTATTTAAGATATTTAGAAAATCAAATTAGAATGAACTATAGTTTTGACGGTGTACCTCTCCAATTTGAAATTAGAGGGAGGGGAGGAGAGTAATGAGAATTTTATTACTATGTCTTTTCTCTTATTTCTTAGGAAATATATCCGGTTCATTGCTTATAGGAAAGGTTTTATATAATAAAGATATAAGAGAATATGGAAGCGGCAATGCAGGTATGACGAATGCACTGCGAACCTTTGGGAAAAAAATAGGTGCGGCCACATTTATTATAGATTTCATAAAAGGAATGATAGCAGCTTATATCGGAAGCCGTGTTATGGGAGATTTCGGTATTATGCTTGCTGGAATATTTGTGGTATTAGGCCACGATTGGCCGGTAGTTTTCCGTTTTAAAGGCGGCAAAGGGATTGCCACATCTTTTGGTGTGCTTGTAATGAGTCAGCCGATAATTGCGTTTATTATGTTTGTTATTTTTTTAATTACTGTTATAATATCTAAATATGTATCCTTAGGTTCAGTGTTGGCTGCGGCTGCAGGATTAGTTATTGGTGCATATTTCTTTTTGACAGCCCAGATTTATCTATCGGCTATGTTATTAGTTTTAGGATTAATGACGATTTATAAGCATAGACAAAATATTTGGAGGCTGTTGATTGGAGAAGAAAATAAAATTCACATTAATATTTAGGAGGACTGTATGAAAATTTTAGTTATCAACTGTGGAAGTTCATCATTAAAATATCAATTATTTGATATGGACAACGAGGAAGTGCTTGGCAAGGGGATTGTAGAGAGAATCGGTATTGACGGATCTAGAATCAAGCATGAGGTAGATGGAGAAAAATTTGTTCAAGATATTGTTGCAGATAACCATACTCAAGCAATCGAAAAGGTATTTGAAGTAATTACCGATGAAGAGAATGGATTGGTTTCTTCTTTAGATGAAATTACCGCTATCGGACATAGAGTACTTCATGGCGGGGAAGAACTTACAGAATCAACTTTAATCGATGATCATGTTAAAGAAGTAATTAAAGAATATGTGAAATTCGGACCACTGCATAATCCAGCAAATTTAATGGGAATTGAAGCTTGTGAAAAAATTGCACCTGGAAAACCAAATGTAGCAGTGTTTGATACAGCATTCCATCAGTCAATGCCTGCGATGAATTACATATATGGTATCCCATATGAGTACTACGAAAAATACCGCATCCGTAAATTCGGATTCCACGGAACAAGTCATAAGTATATTACAAAACGAACAGCTGAGCTGTTAGAAAAGCCTGAAGATGAAATCAATATTATTACTGTTCATTTAGGCAACGGTTCAAGCCTTTCAGCTGTAAAAAACGGAAAATGCTTTGATACTACGATGGGTTTAACTCCCCTAGAAGGTCTTATGATGGGAACTCGATCTGGAGATTTAGATCCGACTGTTTTAACGTTCTTAATGGAAGAAGAAGGATTTACGCCAGCTGAGATGAATAGTATTTTAAATAAAAAATCCGGTGCTTTAGGTGTATCTCAAATGAGCAGCGATTTTAGAGACTTAGAAGATGCAGCAGAAGAGGGCAATGAAAGAGCTAAACTTACGCTTGATATGTTTAGCCAACGAGTTCGAAAATATATCGGAGCTTATATGGCGGAATTAGGTCATGTAGATGCAATCTGTTTTTCAGGGGGAATCGGCGAAAATTCACTTATAATGCGAGCGGATATAGTTTCGGGTTTAGAAGAACTAGGTATTGAAATCGACGCTGAAAGAAACAATACGCGTAAAGAGGCTTTAATCTCTTCAGACAATTCAAGAATCAAGGTTTTCGTAGTTCCAACCAATGAAGAATTAATGATTGCAAGAGATACATTAGAATTAACAAAATAATTGACAGAACGTCAAAAGATGGGTATAATAAACCTTGTTGAAATTTTAAAACAGGATGAATATAAATATAGATATTTATTCGGTGTTATCAGGCAGGAGGTGTAATAATGGCAGTACCAAAAAGAAAGACTTCAAAAACAAGAAGGGATAAAAGAAGAGCATCTTCTTATAGATTACCCCGAGTTACAATAATGGAATGTCCAAATTGTCATGAACAAAAATTACCGCATAGAGTTTGTAAAGCTTGTGGTTATTATGACGGAAAAGAAGTATTATCAACAGAAAATTAATTAGAGAATAAGAATAACGAAACTCCCTAGTCAAAACAGGGAGTTTTTTTAGTGGAAAAAGGATAAGGCCATACAATGAACCGCCTAGGTAAAGATGAATAAATATGATAAAATGATCATGAAATAATAATAATAGGAGGAATCGATGAAAATCATTATAGATACTCTAGGAGCAGATAAAGGCTATGAAGAGGTAGTTCTTGGTACGCTAAAAGCTATGGATCAACATACAGGATTTGAAGTGCTTTTTGTTGGGCCTGAAAATAAAATTAAAGATGTAATTGGAGATAAAATCGACGCCAGCCGATTTTCCTTTTTAGATACAGATTGTTTTATTGAAAATACAGAGGAACCGACCAAAGCCTTAAGAGAAAAGGAGAATGCCAGTATTGTAATCGGATTGAAAGCATTGCTGAAAGAGGAATACGACGGCTTATTATCCTGCGGAAGTACAGGAGCTCTTTTGGCCGGAGGAACGTTGATCGTTAAAAGAATAAAGAATGTGAAACGTCCAGCGCTTATGATAATGGCTCCTTCCCTAACAACTCCATTTATATTAATGGATGTAGGAGCGAATGTAGACTGTACTGTAGAAATGCTTTCTCAGTTTGCGGTAATGGGATCTTTCTATGCGAAAGGGATCCTTGGAAAAGAAAATCCCTCAGTAGCTTTGCTAAATATCGGATCAGAAGAAGGCAAGGGAGACAAGTTAAGAAAAGAGACCTTTGAGACGCTGCGAAATTCCTCTATTAATTTCATCGGAAATATTGAAGCGAGAGATATTTATTTTGGAAAAGCTGATGTAGTTGTTACAGACGGATTTACAGGAAACACTGTTTTAAAAACTACAGAAGGTGTTTCGATGGTCTTAGGCAAAGTCATCCAAGATGCAATAGCAAAAAATGCAAAAACACAAGAAGAGATGATTTTATGCAAAAATATTTTCGGTGCTGCTGCCCGTGTATTTGATTTTAATAAGTACGGTTCCGCACCTCTATTGGGATTAAACAAACCAGTATTTAAATCTCATGGTTCCAGCGATAAAGATATAATTGCAGGCGGAATTTCAAACCTTATTCAATATCTTGAACAAGGAACCAATGAAGAGATTAAGAATATATTGCTAAAAGAATTTTAGTTTAAAAAAGAAAGGATTGTATGTTGGATCAAAAGAGAATTCAAGAATTGTCGGAAGTTGAAGAGAAGATAGATTATCAGTTCAGAAATAAAGATCTGCTGAACCAGGCTTTATATCACAGTTCATATGCAAATGAAAATCAAGATAAAACTTTGTCCAATGAACGATTGGAATTTTTAGGCGATGCTGTAGTGGGGCTTATCGTGAGTGATCTTCTATACAAAAAAGAAGATGGCTTTCAAGAAGGGGAAATGACTAAAAAAAGAAGCCGGCTTGTTTGCGAGCCTAGTTTTGCGAATATGGCAAGACAGTTGGGCCTTGGCGAATATTTGCAGATGGGAAGAGGCGAAGAATTGTCTGGGGGAAGAAATCGGGATTCTATCCTTGCAGATGCTTTTGAGGCGTTGATTGCAGCTGTGTATTTAGATTCCGGCTTTAATGGTACTCAGATATATTTTGAAGAAGTTCTTAGCGAAAAGCTTTTAGACTATCTGAATTATGCAGATCAGATTAAGGACTATAAGACAACCCTTCAAGAATACTTTCAAAAAGCAGGAAAGCAGCTGAAATATTCTATAGACAAAGAAATCGGACCGGAGCATGAGAAAGTATTTTATGCTTCAGTCCATTCCGAGGACAAACCTATAGGAAGCGGTGTGGGCAAAAATAAAAAAAGCGCAGAACAGGCAGCTGCGCAAAATGCTATTGAGATTTTGGGAATTAGGGATGAACTCTAAAAACATTGTTCCTGTTTTCGTTCCTCACTGCGGCTGTCCCCATGATTGCGCTTTCTGCAATCAAAAAAAGATTACCCAGCAGAATGCTCCCCTAGACAGTTCAGGCATTAGAAAATCTATCGAAAACTATCTTCACTATTTCAAATCAAGAAAAGAGAGACAGATCGCTTTTTATGGGGGGAGTTTCACAGGAATTCCAAAGAAGGAAATGATCGAATACTTAAAAATCGGTAATGAATTCATAGAAAAGGGAGAGGTTGACAGTTTAAGGCTGTCTACACGTCCCGATTATATAAACGAAGAGATACTAGGAATTCTAAAAAGTTTTAATGTCAAGACGATCGAATTAGGTGTGCAGTCTATGGATGATGCTGTTTTGTCTCTCAATCGCAGAGGCCATACAGCAATGGATGTTGTCAAGGCAGCAAAAATGATCCGAGATAATTCTTTTGAATTAGGACTCCAAATGATGATCGGACTTTATGGAGATTCATTAAAGTCTGCTTTTTTTTCTGCCGAAAATATTGCAGATTTGAAGCCTGATTTTGTCCGAATCTATCCCACATTGACGTTAGCGGATACCTATTTGGAAGAGCTTTATCATAGAGGAGTGTATACACCTTTGAAATTAGAGGAAGCTGTTTTTGTTCTTAAGAAAATTCTACCTGTATTTTATAGAAAAAAGATTCCTGTTATTCGTGTAGGACTCCAGCCCTCAGAAGAAATAGCAGAGAATAAAAGTGTTATCGCAGGTCCTTTTCACCCTAGTATTCGGATGCTTGCAGAAGAAGAATTGTACTACAGCTTTTTAGAAGAAAAACTTCGGCATATTAAGAATATTGATCATTTAATAATTTCCGCTCCTCATGAGATATTAAATTATTTTATAGGGCTGAATAAACGAAATAAAAATCGTTTAATTGAGAAATATAAAATTAAAACTATTGGTTTTAGAGGGGAAAAGAGAAAGGACATAGAGATTATTATCAATAAGAAGAGCAGCATAAGATTTATGAAAGAAGATATATTTAACCAATCATTATAAAGGTGGAAGAAGTATGAAATTAAAAAAGATTGGACTTCACGGTTTTAAATCTTTTAAAGATAGGATCAATCTTGAATTCGACCATCCGATTACAGCTATAGTTGGACCTAATGGAAGCGGGAAGTCAAATATTGCAGACGGAATCCGATGGGTTTTGGGTGAACAAAGCGCAAAATCTCTTCGGGGGACAAAGATGGAAGATATTATTTTTGCAGGAACAGAAAAAATTAAACCTGTAAACGTAGCCCAGGTATCGATGACTTTTGACAACGAGAGTCAATGGCTTCCCCTTGATTATAAGGAAATAACCATCGAAAGAAGAGTTTTTCGTAATGGAGAGTCTAACTATTATCTAAACAAATCGAAATGCAAATTAAGGGACATTAGAGAGCTGTTTTTAGATACGGGAATAGGCAAGGACGGCTACTCTATTATAGGACAGGGAAGAATAGAAAGTATTTTGAATTCCAAATCAGAAGACCGCCGAGAAATATTCGAAGAGGCTTCCGGGATTTCAAAATTAAAATACAAAAAGATTGAATCACTAAAAAAACTAGAACATGTTCGAGAAAATGTTAAAACCATTGAAGAACTGCTTAATGTTAAAAGTGCTGAATTGAACTATTTGAAAAAAGAAGCATCTAGAGCTTCTAAAGCGATGGGAATAGAAAAGGATTTACTAGAAAAAGATAAAAATATAGCTTTATATGATATCCAATCCTTTAATCGATTAAAAGAAGAATATTCCGAAAAGCTAAATGAATTAGAAACTCAAATGGCATTTATCAAAGATGAAAAAGATGATCTTTCTCAGCAATTATCTTCTACTACGGAAGAATTAGCAGATTTAAATGTTGAGTTGGAAAAGCAGGAAAAGGAATTAAGAGATTTAGAAATCAATAAAGAGAAACTAAAATCTAATTATGATTTAAATCAGGAAAAACTGCATTTTAGTAAAAACGAGTCAGAACGCCTGAAAACTCAAATAGGAATTTATACAAAAAATATCGAAAGAAAAAAAGAAGATAAACAGAACCTTTTCCAAGAAGCTGAAAAACTGAAAGAAAAAATAAAAGAATATACAAGGGCTTTTAAAAAGGCGCAAGCTTCGATTCAAGAGTTTAAAGAACAAGAAAATACTCTGAATCATGAGTATCGTTTATTTATAGAAACTTTAGACGGGGAAAAAAATGAGTTTAATCGATTAACTGCTTTAAAAGAAACGAATTTTCAGCATTCTTTACACGAGGAAAAAAACACTAAAGAATATCTTGAGCAAGAAGAGAAGACTGCAGAAGAAATAGAGAAACATAAAAGGAACATACTGATTTTCAATGATAAAGCTGTAGAATTATCCAATCGGATAAGTAGAAACAAAGAAAAGAGACAATATCTTGAAGAAAAGTTGGAAACAGAGCGAAGAAAATTACAGGAATCTGAAGGAAAAAAAATAAATTTAGAAATAGAAGGAAAAGATCTAAGAAATAAATACAACTTTTTGTTTCAAATTAAAGACAATTACGAAGGCTACTATCGTCAAGTTGCGTCTTTTCTTAAAGAGTTAAAGAAAAATGAATCTTTATCCAATAAATCTAGAGGAGCCTTAGCAGATTTGATTCAAGTTGAAAAAAAATATGAAAAGGCAATCGAAGTTCTATTAAGCGGAAATCTTCAGAGTATTGTAACTAGAACAGATCAGGATGCTAAAGATTTAGTTCGCTTTTTAAAAGAGAAGAAAATCGGAAGACTTACTTTTCTTCCAATGGAGTCGATTAAAGCGAAAAAAGCGACCGAGGATATTCAAGATCCCGATGTTTTATGTATTGCTTCGACTGTAGTCAGAAGCGATGACGAGTATCGTTCCATCATTGATTATTTTTTAAATAGAACTCTTATTGTACAGAACATGGATACAGCGATTAAGATCAAGAAGAAATATCCATACTATAGAATTGTTACATTAGATGCAGATCTTATCAATACTTGGGGTTCAATTGTCGGCGGATATAAGAAGACTCAAAACAAGGGTGTATCCATCGTGAATAGAGAAAAAGAAATAGAAGATATAAAAAACAAAATCAAAGAAAAATCGAAACAATTCGAGGTAGAGATCAACTTCATAAAAGATCATAAGGAGTCTTTAGAGCAGTATAAAAAAGATTTAGAAGATTTAGATAGAGAAGTAGAGGAACTTCAAAAAGAAATGGAAAATATTCAAAACCAAAAGGAATATTTTTCAACACAAATAGAAATTCTCGGAATTAAACAGGAAGAATATAAAAAGTATTACGAGAAAAAATCGGAGACGATTTTTACAAAAGACCATGAAGAAAGGCTTGCTTATCTAAAAAAGAGTATTCAAGAAAAATCTATTCTTAAAGAAGAGATGGAATTAAAACTTGAGAGCAATCAAAAAAGTCTTCAAACTTTTGAGATGGATCATTATAAAGCGGATAATCTTTCAGAAGCTGGGAAGAGAGATTTAAGAATAAATGAAAACGAGTTGTTAAAGATTGAGGAAGAGACCAGTCAAGAAAGAATACTTCTTGCCGAAGTTCAGAATAAGCTTGAAGATTTATATAAAACAATCCAATTGCTGGAAGAAGAGAATCGTCAAATAAACGTTGATGCAGAGCAGATGGAAGTTTCCTATCATAAAAAACAGCAAGAGAATCCTATATTAAAACAACTTCATTTAGAATTGGCGCAAAAGCGTGAAAAGATCAACCACAGAATAAGCGAAATCGATAAAGATATTCTAAAAAAGGATTACAGCATTCATTCGCTCACGGAAAAAATTGAAAGACAAGAGGAAAAGATACTCAAAGAAGTGGACAGAATCTTTGAAGAATATAATATTTCTCTTAATTTAGAAGATAAGTATCAGCTGAATGAATCTATTTCCGTAGATCATACACGTCAAGAGATCAAGAATATGAAGAAGACTCTCTTTCAAATAGGGGAATACCGAAAAGAATCTATCGAAGAATACGAGAAAGAATCTGAAGAATATAACAATATGAATAATCAAAAAGTGGATTTAATTGAAACTACTTTAAACTTGGAAAAGATCATCAGTAGTTTAGACGAGAATATGAAGACAAACTTCATTGAAAGTTTCAAAAAGATCAATAAAAACTTTAACCGTATTTTTCAAGTTCTTTTCAATGGCGGAAAAGCATCCTTAAGGGTTGATGAGAATGATATACTTTCATCTGGTATAGAGATTGTAGCAGAACCGCCAGGAAAAAAACTGCAGAACTTAAATCTTCTCTCTGGAGGAGAGCGTTCATTAACAGCAGTAGCGCTTCTTTTCGCGATATTTGAAAATCATCCCTCTCCATTTTGCATCTTAGATGAGATAGATGCTGCATTAGACGAAGCGAATATATATCGGTACACGAAATATTTAAAAGAACTATCAGAGTACACTCAGTTTATTATGATCACCCACAGGAAATCAACGATGGAAATAGCAGATGTTTTGTATGGGGTGAGTATGCAAAAAGAGGGTATTAGTAATGTTATAACTTTAGACTTAAAATAGGAGGAATTATGGCTTTTTGGGATCGATTTAAGAAAAAGAAAGAAAATATCGACACAGATGAGATAATTGAAACAATAGAAGATCAAGAAGAAAAAGAAGAATTAAAAAAAGATTCAGAAACCCTCGAAGAACAAAATAAAAAGGAAGAAACTATTCCAGAGGCAGGTTTAGAAAATCAAGAGGCTGCTGCTAATGAAACTCTAGAAGAGATTCAAGAGGAAGAAGAACATTCTGAAGGTGAAATAGTGGAAGAAGACCATGAAGAAAAAAGTCTAAGCTTCCTTGATCGTTTAAAAAACGGTCTTACAAAAACTAGATCGAATATTGCGGAAAAAATCGACGATATTCTGGCTTCAACAAGAAGCGTCGATGAAGATATGATGGAGGAACTTGAGGACACTTTGATCTCTGCAGATTTAGGGATGGAATCAACGATGGAAATCATCGATCAGCTCAGAGACCGTATCAAGAGAAAAAACATAAAAGACCCTGAAACTGTTAAGAAAGAATTGATCTCCATCATGAAAAATGAATTAACAAAAAATAATCTTGATAGTAAAATACACATCGAAAACAGTCCGATGATAATTCTTGTAGTTGGCGTAAATGGTGTAGGAAAAACGACAACTATCGGCAAAATGGCCTATCAATATAAAGAAAAAGGAAAGAATGTGCTTCTTGTTGCAGCAGATACCTTTAGAGCTGCAGCCATTGAACAGCTTACAGAATGGGCGAGTAGAGCTGAAGTAGATATTATTTCTCATAAAGAAGGAGCCGATCCTGCATCGGTAATATTTGACGGGATTGCTGCTGCAAAAAATAAAAACAGCGATATTATCATTTGCGATACAGCAGGACGTCTTCACAATAAGAAAAATTTAATGAATGAATTAAATAAAATTCACAGAGTTATAGAAAAAGAGTTTCCTTCGGCAAAGAAAGAAGTTCTGCTTGTATTAGATGGTACAACTGGCCAAAATGCAATATTCCAAGCAAAAGAATTTAAAGAAGCGTGTGAATTAACGGGAATTGTTATTACCAAGATGGATGGTACGGCTAAAGGCGGTGTTATATTTCCGCTGCAGGCGCAAATGGAGATTCCTGTAAAACTAATAGGGATCGGAGAACAGATTGATAATTTAGTAGAATTCGATTCAGAAGCATTTGTTGAAGCGATTGTAAATTGATAGAGTTTCTATTATTTGATAAAATATTGTTAATATGGAGGTATTAATTGATGAAACGAGAAGAATTTAATAATGGTTCCGTGCGTATATCCAATGATATACTAACTTTGATAAGCGCGATCGCTGCAAGTGAAGTAGAAGGAGTGTATTCACTAGTTGGAATGGAAGGAGTCGATATGACTCGTGTTCATTCGAATCAGATAAAAGGGGTAGCACTTGAAACGGACGGTCAGAATATCTTGATTGATATAGATATTATTGCGGAATGCGAAGGAAAAGTAAATCGTATTGCAAAAATTGTACAAGAAAATGTTATCGACAAATTAAAATTAATGACAGGACTAGACGCAACATGTGTGAATGTACAGATTGAAGGTCTAAACTGTTAATGTTTGCCCTCTTACTTAATAAGAGGGTGAATTTTTGGAGGACAGAAATATGAGTCGAAAAAATGCCAGAACCTGGGCTATGAAATTATTCTATAGTATGGATATGAATCAAGATTATACGAAGGAATATTTTCGAGATTTTTTAAATCAACATTCCTTGCCAAAGGATGAAAAAGATTATATAAGATCGATCTACTACTATTATTACGATCATCAAGAATATCTAAATAATATTATCCGGTCTCATCTATCAAAATGGAAACTTGAAAGAATTGCCAAAATAGACATATCTATTATTAGGATAGCTATGATAGAAATATTATATATTGACAATGTGCCAGACAGCGTTGCGATTAATGAAGCGGTAGAAATAGCTAAACTGTATGCCGCTAAGGATGCGTATAAATTTATCAATGGAGTGCTAGGATCTGTTGTCAGAGATAAGGAGGGTTTAGATGGCTAAACCCTTAACAGTATCCGAGCTTAGCAAATATATTTCAAATGTCATGAAGCGAGATCCGATTCTTTCAAATGTTTATTTAGAAGGGGAAGTTTCGAATTTTAAAAAATCGAATGGACATGTTTATTTTTCATTAAAAGATAAAGAAGCTATGATACGCTGTATTATTTTTAGAAATATGGATCTTTCAAAAGAATGTTCCATATATGATGGATTAAATATTATTATCAAAGGCAGTATTATCACTTATGCAGGCGGCAGCTATTATCAAGTCCTTGTAAAAAAGATTGAGCTCAGCGGCGAGGGGGATATCTATAAACAATATGAAATTTTAAAAAACAAACTTTTTGAAGAAGGCTTATTTCGAGAAGAACATAAAAAACCACTTCCGAAATTTCCGCAATCTATTGGAGTAGTGACTTCTTCAACAGGTGCAGCGGTTCGAGATATTATAACAACCTTGAAGAGAAGATATCCTATCTGCAATATTGTCCTGTATCCGGCCATTGTGCAAGGAGAAAATGCTGCAGCTGATATTATCAGAGGTCTTGAGTTTTTAGATCGAAGGGAAGATATCGATCTGATCATTTTTGGCAGAGGCGGCGGATCTTTCGAGGATCTAAATGCTTTCAACAACAAAAATCTGCTTCGAATTGTATATCAGATGAAAACACCAACGATATCTGCCGTAGGCCATGAAATTGACAATATGCTAAGCGATTATGTAGCTGATGTCCGAGCGGCTACGCCAACAGCAGCTGCGGAAATAGCTTCGCCAAACATTAAAGATATTTTGTCAAAATTTGAAGCGGCTTCCAATCGAATGAATCAAAGAATTAAAACTTTGTTTAAAGGTGAATTCAGAAACTTAGATTATTATGCTAAAGAAATCGAATTCTACAATCCTTTAATGAGAGTGAAGGATTGTGAAAGAGAGCTGGCAGAGAAAAAAGCAGATCTTGAAAAATCTCTTCATCAACTGCTGAAATTTCAAAAACAAAATTTGGAGTATAAAAAAGAACTGTTAACACGAAACTTCCCGTTAGATAGAATAGAGTTAGAGAATGAAAAGATAGAAGAAAGAAAAGATAGACTAAATGACCTTCTATTAAACTGCTTGAAATGGGAAGGGCTGAGTTTAGATAATAAGTTGGAAAAAATGACACTGATTAATCCGAAAAATATTTTAAATAAGGGTTATGCTAGAGTGTACAAGAAAAATGAACTAGTCCAATCTTCGCTGGAAGTGAATGCCAATGATAGAATTAAAATATTGATGGCAGACGGAATACTATACTCTCAAATAGAAAAGAAGGAGACATTTAATGGATAGCTTTAAGGAATATGATTTAGGGATCAGCAGATTAGATGAAATAATTGAAAAACTTGAATCAGATGATCTCACATTAGAAGAAAATATTAAATTGTATGAAGAAGGTATCAAACTTCATAAGAAATTAAAACAAATATTAAAATCACAAGAAGGCAAGATACTAATGATTCAGCAAGAAGAAGAGATCGAATTTGAACAGATCAGTATCATCGGAGAAAGTGAAAATGAATTATAATCAGCTAAAGATTATGATAGACGATGAGATCAAAGGGTTGAAATGGTCTGATAATATTGTTGAAGAAGCATCTTATTATGCATTAAAAGAAGGAAAAAGATTAAGACCGGTATTATTACTCGCTTTTCAAGAACTGTTTCAGGGAAATCTAATAGAGGCTATGCCTTATGCTGTGGCTCTGGAAATGATTCATAATTATTCTTTAATTCATGACGATCTGCCTTCCATGGATAATGATCAATTCAGAAGAGGAGAATTAACGGTACATGCTAAGTATGGCGAAGATATTGCCATACTGGCAGGAGATAATTTATTAAACCGTGCTTTCGAAATTTTATTTAATGATTTAGTGAATTTTGAAAATCCAAAAAACAGAATCAAAGCCTGCCATTATATCAGCAGCGCTTCCGGTATGAAGGGAATGATCGGCGGACAAGTGATCGACATTTTAAACAGTGCAGAAGATGAAAAAGATATTCTTGAGATGTACAATATGAAAACATCCGCTTTAATAAAAGCAGCATGTATCGGCGGTACATATCTTTCAGGGAAATTAGAATATCTTGAATTCGCGGAACGCTATGGAGAAAATTTAGGACTTCTTTTCCAGCTAACGGATGATCTTTTGGATATTGAACAAGATAAAGAAGCGAACAAGACAACTTATCTAAGTTTTGAAACAAAAAATGGACTGTTAAAACGATTAGATGAATTGGAAAGAGAAATGAAATCTAATCTAGAAAAGATAGATTACGACACAGCAGTGATAGAAGAAATCTATCTCAAAATGCTTCAGCGCGAGGTTTAAGATGTCTTTAAAAAGAGCTGATCTGTTATTAAAAGAATTGGGATATGCTGTTTCAAGAAACAAGGCTCAGACAATGATTGATGAAGGCATGGTTTTCTATAAGGGAGAGAAAGTGGAAAAAGGATCTAAAAAAATTAGCGAGGAAGGATTATCTGTTCAAGGCAATTTGAAATACGTGGGAAGAGGAGCTCTAAAATTAAAAGAAGCGTTCGTCAAATTTGGTCTGGATGTCCATAATAAAATCTGTATGGATATCGGTGCTTCCACCGGAGGCTTTACTCAGGTTTTACTGGAGTCAGGGGCTGAGAAAGTCTACGCACTAGATGTAGGCAGGGATCAGCTGGATGAAAACTTAAAATGCAATCCAAAGGTAATCAATCTTGAAAATACTAATTTTAGATATATAGATACGGATGAATATGAAAATATTGAATTTATATCTATCGATGTATCCTTTATATCCTTAGATCATATATTGCCAAATGCCCTCAAAATCATTGCACAAGGAGATATTGTTGCTCTTCTTAAGCCGCAGTATGAAGGCAAAAATAATCAGGATAAAAAAAGTCATTATACATTAATAGAAAATAAACTAGATTGGTTTAAAAACTCCGAATATCATATCTCAGAGATTATTCCTTCCCCAATACGCGGAAAAGACGGATGTATTGAATATCTTCTTCATATCGAGAAGGGAAATTCGGAGAAAAGGATAGAAATACAGCCTATTATAGATGAGGCTTTTGAAAGAAATAGGGAGAAGAAATGAAGAAGTATACAAGACAACGGTTGATACTTGATTTGATCGATGAATATCAAATCCATACACAAGAAGAATTGTCTGAGTATTTAGAGAAAAATGGAGTGAAAGCAACACAAGCGACGATCTCCCGAGATATTAAAGAATTAAGAATTACGAAAGTACAGACACCGGAAGGCGATTATCATTATGCTATTATTGAGACGGTACATGATTCTTTAAATGAAAGGTTGGATAAAATATTTCGTTCAGCTGTTTTATCGATTAAAAGAAATGAGGATATGGTTATTGTCAAGACGATATCCCATACAGCGACAGTTTGTGGAATGGCTATTACAAATGCTAAACTTAAAAACATCAGCGGTATTTTAACAGGAAATGATACTATTTATATTGCAGTTGAAGATAAAGACGGTTTAGACGAATTAGTTGCAGATATCAAATCAATCATCAGGTGATAAAATGCTAAAAAATCTATATATCAGGAATTTCGTTATTATTGAACAAGTAAATATTGAATTTGACAGCGGATTTAATGTGATCACCGGGGAAACTGGTGCTGGAAAATCAATCCTTATTAATGCTTTAGAAATTCTAATTGGAAATCGCCTCGATAAAAAAGCAATAGGTGCTTTTGCAGATAGTGCAATGGTTGAAGGCAGTTTTTATATTGATTCATCAGAAACGAAACAATTTTTGTTGGATAACGGATATCCCCCAGAAGAAGACCTTATTATTATAAGCCGAAAATGGGGGAGAAACGGGAACAGCGAAAATAGATTGAACGGCAGAATAGTTACAGCCACGATCATCAAGAAAATCATGAATCATATTATTGATATTCATGGGCAAAATCAAAATCAAATGCTCCTAAAAAAAGATAATTACTATAATCTTCTTGACGATTATCAAAGGGAAAGAACTCAGCCCTTATTAGAACAAATCAAATCTCTTCTAGCAGAAATTCATCATTACGAAGAGGAGCTGAACAATATTAGTGTTGATAAATCGGAAATCGACAGAGAGCTGGATATAATCAATTATCAGCTGGAGGAGATAGATGAATTGAACTTAGAGGAAATCGATGAGACAGCAATCGACACAGAATATGACAGATTGTCTAGAATGGAAACTGTTAAAGAAAATCTTGCTCACATACACGAAAAGCTGTCTGGTTTTGATCCTATGGGGAATATTTTAGATCAGTTAAATACTCTATCTCAGAATTTAAGTACAATATCAGATTTTGATTCAGTTTTAAAAGAAAGCAGTGATGAGCTGGAAGAGGTCCATATCGTATTAGAAGAGATATCGAATAATATCAGCCGTTTTCATGATAATCTATACTACAATGAAGAAAGACAGTTTGAACTAGAATCCATTTTTTCTGTATTAACGAAGTTAAAAAGAAAGTATGGAGCAGATATCGAGAAAATCCTTGAGTTCAAAGAAGAATTGGAAAAGAGGAAGACTGTCCTCTTAAATGTTGATGAAAATAGAAAGATACTGCAGAAAAAGCTCGATCAAATAACTCAGAAAGCATATACTTTAGGTAAGGACTTAAGTATTATCCGACAAGAAATCGCTAAGATTATCGAACGGAAAGTGACAAATAATCTAAAAGATCTGAATATGTTAAATGCTGAATTTTCTATTCAAATTGAGAAACAAGACGAATTGCATTATAATGGTCTAGATAAAGTAGATTTTCTTTTGAAAACGAATAAAGGGCAAGATTTTAATTCATTATCTAAAATAGCTTCTGGTGGAGAAGTTTCTAGGATTATGCTGGGGTTTAAAGAAGTATTTGCAGAAGCAGATCCGACAGAGACATTAATATTTGATGAAATTGATGCAGGAATCAGCGGGCGTACTGCTCAGATTGTAGGGGAAAAATTGGTAGATCTGGCAAATAAATTCCAAGTCATTTCCATTTCCCATTTGCCTCAGATAGCTTCATTGGCAGATCGCCATATTTTGATTGAAAAGAAAGATATTGAAGAGAAGACGATATCTAATTTATATATTATTGAAGAAGAAGAGAGAACTGAAGAAATTGCTCGACTAATCGGCGGTGTAGATATTACAAATATTACGAGAATGCAAGCTGAAGAAATGCTGGAACAGGCAATTTCTATGAAGAAGGAGAGAAAAGTATGATTTATGAAGAGAAAACAGTAAAATCTGATATTATTTATGAAGGTCGTATTTTAAATTTAAGAGTAGATACTGTAGAATTGCCAAATCGAAAATACTCTAAAAGAGAAATTGTAGAACATGGCAAAGCAGTTGCTTTAATACCTGTCAAAGAAGATAAAATCATATTTGTCCGTCAACATAGAATTGCGGTAGATAGAGTATTATTAGAATTGCCTGCAGGTCTTGTAGAAGCGAATGAAGAGCCGCGGGAAACAGCTCTTCGTGAGATGCAAGAAGAAATCGGTTATGCAAGCGACAGCTTAGAGTACTTGTTCGATAGTTTGTCATCACCGGGCTTCACTAACGAGAAAACCAGTTATTTTCTAGCAAAAGATTTATATAAAAAGGAAGCTGCTCCTGATGAAGATGAGTTTTTAGAAGTTGAGGAGTATACACTGGAAGAAGCTTTGGATATGATAGACAGCGGAGAGATTATCGATTCTAAAACGATTATCGGTATCTTGTATGCTGCAAGAATTTTAAATAAATAATATACTTTAAAGATCTTTCATTGAATGGAAAGATCTTTTAAATTAAAGAGGGAATATAGATGATACAAATTTCTACTTCACAATATGAAGGTCCGTTCGATCTTTTGTTAGGCTTAATCGATAAGAAAAAAATCGATATTTTTGATATTCGGCTGAAAGATATTACAGAAGATTATTTAAATGAAATTAAAGATCTAGAGCGGTATAGTTCTGAAGAAGCTGCAGATTTTTTATATATAGCTAGTACCCTTTTGGAAATAAAATCAAGATCTCTTATACCTGTGGACATAGTTGAAGATGAAGATGAGATGGATCTGCTCGAAAGATTAATAGAGTATAAGAAGTACCAAGTACTTTCTCTAGAATTAAAAGAGAGAATAGAGCTTGGATTGAGACGATATTATAAATATCCAGAGGATTTCTCTTTGTACCAAAAAGATGAAATTATTATAAACACTGAAAAAGAACTGCTTTTTAGTACTTTGATGGAATTAATACAAACAAAAGAAAAGAAAAGAGATCCATTGGAAAAATTCGATATCCTCAGTAAAGATGAATATTCTGTGGACGAGCAGATGGGAATTGTTCGTGACTTGTTGGGGAAAGAAAAACGTCTAAATTTTAAGTCGATCATTAAAAATCCAGGAAATATAAATGAGATGATTTCTACATTTCTCGCAATACTGGAGTTGATAAGGATGAATTATTTAAAAGTATTTCAAAATGAAGATAAAGAGATAAAATTGGAATTGAGAGTGGAATAGATGAATGAAGAAAAAAAGGGAGCTATTGAGGCACTGCTTTTTATGTGGGGAGATCCTATTGAAGACAAGCTGATTGCCAAATCAGTCGATTTGAGCATTAAGGAAGCGAATCAAATCCTTGGGGAAATGATAGAAGAATACAATTTGAGAGAAAGCGGTATCGAAATTCTCAAACTTGAAAATGCATATCAGTTTGCCACTCGGAAACAGTATTATGATGTAATCAGCCAATTTATTCAGGGTGATCGAAAGAGAAACTTGTCGAATTCATCTATGGAAGTTTTAACAATCATTGCCTATAAACAGCCTGTCACAAGGGTGGAAATAGACGATATTAGAGGTGTTACATCTACCGGGTCTATCGATACGCTAGTAAAAAAAGGTTATATTGAAGAAGCTGGAAGAAAAGATTCTATTGGGAGACCTATATTATTTCGAACAACAGATCAGTTTCTTAGAGACTTTGAATTAGATTCAATCGATCATCTGCCAGGCTATAGCGATATTGAAATGTATATAAAAATGATGGAGAATGAAAATGAGGATCAATAAATACTTGGCAAAAGCTGGAATAGGTTCTCGCCGAGGAGTAGAAAAATTTATTGTTGAGGGCAAAGTTTCTATAAACGGAAAAGTTGTTACGGATCTATCTAGAGATATTCAAGAAAATGATCGTGTTTTTTTAAATGGGAAAGAAGTTCAGGTCCGAGAAGACTTTATCTATTACAAAATAAATAAACCTGCGGGCTATACTACCACAGTTAAAGATCCATTTGCAGAAAGAGTTATCCTAGATTTGATAAAGGAAAAACGCAGAATTTTCCCGGTGGGAAGACTGGACAAAGATTCATGCGGTCTTTTATTACTGACAAATGACGGTGATCTGACCTATCGGTTAACTCATCCTAAACATCATATGTCCAAAACCTATAGAGTTCGAGTTAAAGGCGCACCTTCTGATGCACAGATAAAAAAACTAGAACAAGGTATTCTCATGGATAGATATAAAACAAAAGAATGTGTGATTAAACGGATTAAAGATGAACAGTCAGAAACGTCATTTGAGGTGATTTTATGGGAAGGAAGAAATCGTCAAATAAGAAAACTTTTTGACTCGATCAATCATCCGGTAGTATTTTTAAAAAGGATTAAAATCGGTGAGGTTCTTCTTGGCAATTTGAAAGAAGGTCAATATGAAGAACTTTCAACTGAAGAATTAGAATACTTGAGAGGTATTTAAATGATAGCTTTAAAAGAATTGAATTATGATGATATTGGATATCTTAGAGAAAACTATCCGATTAATCTTGACTTGGACATGGAATGTCCTATTTTCACTTATGTATTCTTTGATGAAGAGAATATCGTTGGTTATTCTCAACTTCAAGTAGTAAAAAATGAAATAAAACTTTCTGATTTTCAATGCGACAAAAGAAGTGAAAATTTGAGACTATTTTATTTAAAAGCCACTGGATTAAAAGCGTTTAATTTAGGATATCAGTATATATTAAATGAAAATAATATATACCCGGGAATGGCTGAAAGGATTATACTTGATGAGCTGTTTAAAGGAAACTGTAATGACTCTAGAGCTTAACAATACCACTTCTTTATTCAGGTCATTTATGAAATCCTGGCTTGATAACAGGATGATAGCAGTTGATATGACAGTGGGGAATGGAAATGACAGCGAGTTTTTACTTTCTCATAATATTAAATTTTTATATGGATTTGATATTCAAAAAAGAGCAATAGAAATAACACAAAACCGTTTAGAGAAATCGAACTATTCCAATTTTATGCTTTTTCAGGATAATCACAAAGAAATAAAACGTTATATTCAAGAAAAAGTTGATTTGTTAGTTTATAATTTGGGATATTTACCCAAAGGAAATAAGGAGATAACAACAAATGGTATAGATGTTGTAGAAAGTTTGAAAAAGGGCTTAGATTTATTGCTCCAAGGCGGTATGGTCTGGATTACCTTTTATCCTGGACATCCGGCAGGATATGAAGAGTCGATTATGATACTGGATTTCGTGAAAGGATTAGATCAAAGAAAATTTCATGTGCTGAAAATGGATTACATAAATCAAATTAACTATCCGCCCTTTAGCATAGCTTTAGAAAAGAGGTATTAATGAGAACAGCTATAATAGGAGCAGGTGCCGCAGGTATGATGGCAGCAGCTGCTGCAGGATCCGACGAGATCGTTCTTTTTGAACAAAATGAAAAATTCGGAAAAAAAGTTTATATAACAGGAAAAGGACGATGCAATATTACGAATAATATTGATACTTCAGAGTTTATAGAACAGATAAACCGAAATCCATATTTTTGCTACAGCGCATTATATACTTTTACAAATAAAGATATGATGGAATTTTTAGAATCAAAGGGACTGCCGATTAAAATAGAAAGAGGGAATAGGGTGTTTCCCGCTAGTGACAAATCGAGCGATGTTATTAAAACGATTGAAAAGTTCGTAAGAGAAAAGCATGTGTCTGTTAGATTGAATACACAAGTAAAGGATATCAGAAGAAAAGATGAGCTGTTTGAAATTACATTTGACGGCACAAAAGAATTATTTGACAGATGTATCATTGCTACTGGAGGATTATCCTATCCTTCTACAGGCTCGACGGGATTCGGATTGAAGATAGCAGAAAAAATGGGACACAATATCATAACACCTGTACCAAGTCTCGTTCCAATCCGAACTGCAGAAAAATGGGTAGCTCAATTAAAAGGACTTAGTTTGAGAAATATAACTCTTTCATATAAATCTAGAGGAAAAAATATTTCATATTTTGGAGATTTATTATTCAATGAGGATGGAATAACAGGGCCTACTGCCTTGAAAATGTCGACTCATGGCAAAGATTTTAAAGAAGGTGATCTTTTTTTTATCGACTTAAAACCTGCATTATCGAAAGAGCAGCTAGAAAAACGGATATTGCGCGATTTCAGTCTTTATTTAAACAAAGAGATTCAAAATGGTTTGTCGGATCTTCTGCCAAAAAGACTGATTTTGCCTATTCTTTCTTTGTGCAGTATAGATCTTGAGAAAAAAATCCATCAAATTACGAAACAGGAACGAGAAAAAATAATACAAAATATCAAAGGAGTACCCTTAACATTTATAGAGTTAAGAAGCTTCAAAGAAGCGATTATTACGAATGGCGGCATTGACACAAGTGAAATTGACCCAAGTACTATGGAAAGCAAAATAATCAAAGGCCTTTATTTCGCTGGTGAAATCGTTGATATCGATGCAATGACAGGCGGATTTAATTTACAGTTGGCTTTTTCAACAGGGTATCTGGCAGGAATAAGCAGTGGAGCGGATAATGGAAAATAAACTATATTTAGATATTGAAACTAATGATTCTGAGATCATTAATCAAATAAATAAAGAGATACTTGAAAGAGAAGGTTCTGTGAATACGATCATTATATCCATACCTTCTCATAAACATTTTAATAAGAAACTATTGAGTTTGATAGAAGATGACTGTGTTGCGGTTTATTTTCATTCAGACATTTTAAAGGAGCAGCTGGAGCAGATCATTATTACATTTATTGAAAATGAAAAATATAATATTGCTATCGATGGACCCTCAGGATCAGGGAAGAGTACGATTGCAAAAGCTCTTGCATCTATATTATCTATCGATTATTTAGACACAGGAGCGATGTATAGAGCTATTACTTATATGTTGATTAAAGACAAAATCGATCTCCACCATGAAGATTCTGTGTGCAGCTATATAGCAGATCTTTCAATGCTTATCAAAAATCAGAGAATTTATCTAGATGGCAAAGATGTGCAAGACCATCTAAGAGATCAAATTGTCACTAAGAATGTCTCTTTAGTTTCAGGCTATGAATGTGTTCGTTCGAAACTTGTAGAGATTCAAAGACGGATTTCAAAAGAAAATTCTTCAATTTTAGATGGTCGAGATATTGGCACTGTTGTTTTGCCAAAAGCAAAGTATAAGTTCTATCTTAACGCTGATGTTGAGATCCGCGCACGCAGAAGATTTGAGGAAACAAAAGAAGATATCAGCTATGAAGAAATATTAAAAGATATTATCAAAAGAGACGAACATGATAAGAATCGTGAAATATCTCCTTTAAGAAAAGCTCCTGGAGCGGTTGAAATCGACAGTACTTCATTAAGCATATCAGAAGTAGCGGATGAAATTTTAAAGAGTATGAGGGCAGCAGATCACTATGAATAAAATATTTTACTGGATTGTTAGAAACATATTATATATAGTTTTCCATATCGTATATCGTA
This sequence comes from Gallicola sp. Sow4_E12, assembly GCF_052116305.1. Classification (NCBI taxonomy): domain Bacteria; kingdom Bacillati; phylum Bacillota; class Tissierellia; order Tissierellales; family Peptoniphilaceae; genus Gallicola; species Gallicola sp. Sow4_E12. The sequence continues at coordinate 111,685 of NZ_JBQKLI010000001.1, forward strand.
TTGAAATCATTGGAGACAATGATCAAGGAACAGGAGCTATTATGATCTGTTCGAATCATACCAGCGATTTGGACCCAATCATCCTCGCTATAGCTTATAAAAAGCCGATACATTTTATGGCTAAAAAAGAATTATTTAAAAACCCTGTTTTCGGCTGGTTGATTGAAAAAGCAGGTGCTTTTCCTGTAGACCGGGGAAATGTAGATCTAAAAAGTGTAAAACATGCCATGGGGTTATTGAAATCAGAGCGAGTGTTAGGGATATTTCCTGAGGGTACAAGAGTAAAAACAGTAGATATCGCCAATATGAAAGAAGGAGTAAGTCTGATTGCGGCTAAAAGCGGTGCAGATATTCAACCGGTTTTAATAGAAACAAATTATAAATTATTCAAAAAAGTAAGAGTACATTTTCGCCCTATTATAAAAATGGAACAATTTAATGATATTCCGAAAAAAGAGAAGGGAAAAATAATAACAAATAATTTATTTGCATCTATATACAATAGTAAGGAGTTAGAATGATAATAAAAATAGCAGATCATGCCGGTTTTTGTGGCGGAGTAAAAAGAGCTGTAAAAATAGCGGAAGAAGCAGTAAGCTTTAAGGGCGATACCTATTCTTTAGGTCCTATCGTGCATAATAAACAGCAGACAGAAGCTCTTGAGAAAAAAGGTCTTCAGGTATTAGAAGATTATAAAGAGCAAGAAACAGGCAATATCGTTATAAGAAGCCATGGTGCAGCAAAAAGTGTTGTGGAGGATATGGAAAATAGAGGTTTTAATGTGATTGATGCAACTTGTCATGTGCTGCTAAAGATATATGAAAAAATTAAAGAAAAAGAAGAAGAGTATCAAATTGTGATTATTGGTGATCCAGAACATCCAGAAATCATCGGAATCGCAGGTCAGTTAGAACAAAAACCTATCATTGTAAATACGAAAGATGAAGCAGAAAAAATAAAAAACCAAGAAAAACTTTATATTATTTCACAAACTACGAATAGAATGGAGAAATTTTTGGAATTATCTGATATAATAGATAGAAGTAATGCTTATGTATTGATAGATAATACTATTTGTAATGCCACAAGAAATCGTCAGCAAGCAACAGAAGAACTTTCGAAAGATGTTGAAGCAATGATTACCATTGGTGGTTTAAATAGTTCAAATACAAATAAACTGTATGAAATCACGAAGAAACATTGTAAAAACACTTTTCGGATCGAAACAGTAGATGATTTATCTTTACAAGAAGTATTAAAATTTAATACAATAGGTATAACAGCTGGTGCTTCCACACCAGATTGGATTATTGAGGAGGTTGTAAACGTAATGGATAATTACAGCAAGGATTTTATGGAACAAGTAGAGGATAGTATAACAAAGATTTACCCGAAAGATATTGTAAAGGGCCGCGTGCTTTATGTTAGAGACAATGAGGTAGCAGTTGATATAGGGTACAGAAGCGATGGTTTAATCAAACACGATGAAATTTCATCTGATGAAAGTGTTAAGCCGCAAGATCTTTTCAAGCCGGAACAAGAAATAGAAGTTTACGTTATTAAAATGGACGACGGCGAGGGAAATGTTGTGTTATCAACTAGAAGAGTTGAAGGTTTGAAAAATTGGGAAAATTTAGTAGATGCATATAATGCGAATGAAACTGTTGAGGCCCAAGTCGTTAGAGAAGTTAAAGGTGGTCTTTTAGCTACAGTTAAAGGAATCAACGCATTTATTCCTGGTTCTCAAGTCACAACACATTATGTAAAAGATCTTTCTCAATATGTTGGACAAACTTTAGAGTGCAAAATTATAAATGTTGATGATAGAAAGAAACGCTTAGTTCTTTCAAGCAGAAAGATCCAAGAACAAGAGCAGCAAGTAAAAATCGACGAAGCATGGGAAAATATCAATGTGGACGAAACAATCAAAGGAACTGTTCAAAGATTGACCGATTTTGGTGCATTTGTTGATTTAGGCGGGGTTGATGGTTTAATCCATATTTCTGATATCTCTTGGAAACGCATTAAGCATCCTAGCGATGTTTTAAATGTAGGAGACGAAGTGGAAGTAATTGTTCTTCGTGCTAACAAAGAGAGAAATAGAATTTCACTAGGATTAAAACAACTTACTAAAAAACCATTTGATGAATTTGTTGAAAACAACAAAGAAGGCGATGTTGTGAAAGGCGAAGTAGTGAATCTTTTAGACTTCGGTGCTTTTGTACGTTTACAAGAAGGTGTAGAAGGATTAGTTCACGTTTCTCAAATCAGCTATGATCATGTTGAAAAACCATCTGACGAATTAGAAGTTGGACAGGAATTAGATGTGAAGATTTTAGAAATTAATCCTGAGAATAAGAGAATCGCTTTAAGCATCAAAGGAACTCAGCCAGAACCGCAAAAACCTGAGAAAAAAGCAGAACCTAAAAAAGCTCCAAAGAAAAAAGTCAGCTATTCTGAGCCAGTATATGAAGAATCAGACTTTAACAATTCTTTAGGTGATCTATTAGATGCTAAATTAAGCGAAAGTGATCTATTAGATAGCGAAGATTAATTATAATTTTCGAAAAGAGCAGAGGATATCTGCTCTTTTTTTTCGTTAACAGTTATAGCAATTAGGGTATATACCTTTTAAGAGCGATGTTAAAACTTCGGGAGGGCATTAATGATTAGAAAGTTTTGGGAGATAGAGGATTTAATCTTAGATGAAAATGCAGCTAAATCTAAAAATTCTATCCGAAAGTATCATGAAAAGTTTGATGATTATGAAAATCCATACCAGATCGACAGAAAAAGAATCATATTTTCCAAAGCATTCAGGCGTTTGAAAAGCAAAACTCAAGTATATATTTCTCCCGAAAAAGACCACTACCGAACGAGGTCAAGTCATACTTTAGAAGTTTCCACGATCGCACGTATAATGGGGAGAGCTTTAAGATTGAATGAGGATTTAGTAGAAGCGATTTCTTTAGGTCATGATTTAGGCCATACTCCATTTGGCCATATGGGGGAGCAGGTTTTAAACAGTCTTTCACCAAATGGTTTTACACATTATGAACAATCCGTAAGAGTAGTTGAGTTTATTGAGCGGATTGATTCAAAGTATAACGGCTTGAATTTAACCAGCGACGTGATCGACGGCATCTCCAATCATACTGGAGAACGCCAAGCAAAAACTTTAGAAGGAAGAATTATAAAATTTGCCGACCGCATAAGTTACGTAAATCATGATTTAGAAGATGCTATCCGAGCCGGCATTATCGGAGAAGAAGAAATACCAAAGGAAATTACAGAGATCATCGGCAAAAACAGAAAAGAACGCCTTGAGAAAATGATAGATGACTTAATTGAAAATAGCAGTTCCAGCTCTATAGCTATGAGTGATTCTATGTATGATGGTATGATGACGATGAGGAAGTTCTTGTTTGATCATGTATATTATAATGATTTCGTTACGAAAGAAAAAGATCATGTCTATCATGTTTTAAGTCATCTATATAGGCATTATCTAAAGAATATTGATGATATCCCGAAATCTCACTTGAATCTTTATAATAATTGTTACGATTCAAGAGAACAAATTATTGTCGATTATCTTTCTGGTATGACAGATAATTATATTTTATTAATCTATGAGAATATATTTATTCCCAAGCGTTGGAAATTTTAAGAGGTGAAGTTTAATTGTCTAGAATACCAGAGGAAACTATAGAGCATATAAAAGAACAGGCGGATATAGTTTCAATAATTTCAGAATATATAGATTTAAAGAAAGCAGGCAGCAACTATTTAGGATTATGTCCTTTTCATAATGAAAAAACCCCATCATTTACGGTTTCTCCTTCAAAAGAAATATTTCATTGTTTCGGATGCGGCGAAGGCGGGGATGTTATCAGCTTTCTTATGAAGAAAGAAGGACTATCCTATCCGGAAACGATTCGTTTTTTGGCAGATAAGCTGGGAATATATATAGAAAACAAGGATATGGACCCTGATAAATACAAGAGAAGAAAACTCCTTATGGAGATCAACAATGATGCAAGATTATTTTTCTATCAAAATCTGCTGACAAATCAAATTCCAAAAGAATATTTAAAAAAGAGATCTATCGATAAGAAATGCATCAATCACTTTTTCTTAGGCTATGCAGATAACAGCTGGGATTCATTGTATAATTATATGAGTCAAAAGGGATATAAAGCTGAAGATTTGCTGGAATTAGGATTAATACAAAAATCCAAAAAGGGAACATATTATGATACCTTTAGAAATAGGCTTATCTTTCCAATTATAGATATCAGGAAAAATGTTCTTGCCTTTGGAGGAAGAACATTAGGCGATGATAGAGCAAAATATATCAATTCGAAAGAGTCTCAAATCTATCATAAACGAAAAAATGTGTACGGAACCAATAATTTCCATAATATTTCTAAAAAAGGCAGTGCAATGTTAGTCGAAGGCTATATGGATGTTATCAGTTTATATAATAGGGGAATCGATACTGCCATTGCATCATTAGGAACAGCGATTACGCAAGAACAGGGAAGATTGATATCCAGATATACAAAAGATATATATATTGTATATGATGGAGATGATGCTGGTATTAAAGCTGCAGATAAAGCGATCGATATATTCGATAGCATTAAAATTGAACCAAAAGTAGTTCGAATACCCGATAAAATGGATCCTGATGATTATATAAACAAAAATGGACCTGAAGCCTTCGATAATCTTATATCAAACGCTTATCTACCTTTATTATTTAGATATGATATAATAAAAAGTCGTTACGATCTAGGATTGATCGATGATAGAATAAAATTAAACGAAGATGTTGTTGTGCTTTTATCCGATGAAAAGAGTTCTCTGAAGCGAAATGAGTATATTGATTTAATTGTTAGAGATTTGGATATTGATAAAGATGCTCTTACTGCTGAAGTTAATTTTAGAATGAAAAATTTTGAAAGCAAAAAGAAACCAGCGCCAAAAATAGTGCATCAAAATCCGAACAAACGAAATCCATTGGATAAAATTACAAAAGCTGCCATTGTTTTTATGATTTTTAATAGAAAATTCATTGAATCGCTGCTTCCCTATGAGTGGATCTATCAATCAAGCAGTTTAGAATTTGATGCAATCTATAAAGCAATAGACGGCTATTATAAAGAGTTTCCAGAACAGGAAGCTATAGGACAAGATTATATTCAGAAGAACAGAATACTAGAGGGATTTCTTATTGAAAAGCATTACACTGAAGAAGAGGTGGAAGAGATGTATCAGAATTTAACAGCTCAGCTTGAAAGAGTACAGCAATTCAATAATAGAAATAAATTGTTAGAAGAAATTGGATTATTAAAAGAACAAGATTATTCAAAAATGTCTGCAGAGTTAAAAGAAAAGTACAAAGAGAAATTAAAAGAATTGTTCATATTAGATAAGCAAATCAGGGGACAATGATGGAAGGAGGATCATCATATGAGTAAAAATAAAGATCAGGAAAAATATGATGAATTAAAAAACGATATGATTGAGGAATTAATCTCGATCGCAAAAGAAAAGAATGGAATCGTCACTAAAACAAACCTTGAGAGTCTAGATCACTTCTCCGAATTAGATCCTGAAGATATAGAAGCGATTAAAGAAAGACTTCTGAAAGAAAATATTGACTACGATGAGGAAGATGAAGTCGTAAATATAGAAAAAGTGAATATTGAAGATGAAGAGGTTGTCGATGAAGAGGCCGAACTTGAATTTACAGAGGAAGATGAGCCTGCAGATGATCTCAAAGAGAAAGAGGAAAAGGATGCTGACACGAAGGAATTAAAAAAAGAAATTCCCATAGCAGATATTAAAGGTCTAAATGTAGATGATCCCGTTAAAATGTATCTTAAAGAAATCGGTAAGATTCCCCTATTAACTGCTCCTGAAGAAGTAGCATTAGCGAAAAGAATGGAGGCGGGAGATAACAGGGCCAAGAAAAGATTAGCAGAAACGAATTTACGTTTGGTTGTATCCATTGCAAAAAGATACGTAGGAAGAGGAATGTCCTTCTTAGATTTAATTCAAGAAGGAAATCTGGGTTTGATGAAGGCTGTTGATAAATTTGATTATAAAAGAGGATTTAAATTCAGTACCTATGCAACATGGTGGATTCGTCAAGCAATAACCAGAGCTATAGCCGATCAAGCTAGAACAATACGTATCCCAGTCCATATGGTTGAGACTATAAATAAGCTCGTTCGAATTGAAAGACAGTTAGTCCAAGAATTAGGACGCGATCCATCAAATGAAGAAATCGCTAAAGAAATGGGAATTGAAGTAGAAAAGGTACGAGAAGTCCGAAAAATTGCTCAAGAACCTGTCTCCTTGGAAACACCTATTGGTGAAGAGGAGGACAGTCATTTAGGCGATTTCATCGAGGATGACACAGCTGTTGCTCCTGACGAAGCAGCTAATTTTACGATGCTTAGAGAAGAATTAAATGAAATTCTTATGACATTAAATGAGAGAGAGAGAAAAGTTCTGGAACTGCGCTTTGGTTTAGTGGACGGGACTCCGCGAACACTAGAGGAAGTAGGAAAAGAGTTTAATGTTACGAGAGAAAGAATTCGTCAAATAGAAGCGAAAGCTTTGCGAAAATTAAAGCATCCAAGCCGCAGTCAAAAATTGAAGGATTTCTTAGATTAATATGAAAATGCAGCGTTTAAAAACTATAATTCATTTTATAGAGAAAAATTCGATTGTAGCAGATATAGGTACGGACCATGGGGTCGTACCTATTTATCTTATAGAGGAAAATATTGCAAAAAAAGTGATTGCGACGGATATCAGCAAACCTTCTTTAGAAAAATTGGAAAACAAACTTCAAGAAAAGGCTGGATCATTAAATATTGAGACGAGATGCAGCGATGGATTAAAACAGATTCTTCCCTTTGAAGTCGATACGATTATTATTTCTGGAATGGGTGGAGTTTTGATAGAAGAAATATTATCTCATTCTATAGAGACAGCCAAAACTGCATCAACGCTTATACTTCAGCCGAATAATGCAGTAGACCATTTAAGGAGATGGCTTCTTTATAATGGTTTTTATATTGAGAATGAAAAAGATCTTTTTGAGAATCGAAAATACTATACGATTCTTTGCGTAAAGAGAGGACTCGATAAACCTTATACAGAAACAGAATACAAATTCGGAAGAAGATTGATAGAGAATCAATCTATTGTACTGAAGAAATATCTGATTCATTTAAAAGACGAAAAAAGCAGTATATTAACTAAATTAAACAGCATAGGGAGTTCCTCTGCCAGCGAACGGATAAATGAACTTCAAAAAGATATCAATGAAATTAATGAGGTGATTGAGGCATATGATTCTTAAGAATATTATAGAGGTGTTTCAACAGAGATACTCTGAATTCCTTCAAGAAGATTGGGATAATTCGGGTATTCAGATTGCAGATCTTAATAAAAAGATTTTCAAAGTCTTATTTGTAATAGATATTACGAAAGAAGCTTTAGAGTTTTCTATTGATCATAATATCGATTTGATCGTATCTCATCATCCATTATTTTTCACATCTTTAAAATCTTTAAATGCTTCCGAGGGCAAGTCTAAGCTTATACTATCCTTAATAAGGAACAATATAGATGTATATTCGATGCATACGAATATAGACAAGGTAAGAGACGGTGTATCGGATGAACTGCTTAATATGTTAGATTATGGCAATAAAGGATCTCTTGATGAGGAAGGATTCCTTCGATTTACCGAAGTTAACCATTCTTTTGAAAAGATAGCCCTTGAGATTAAGGAGAAATTCCATCAAGATAGGCTATTGTACTATGGGAAGCTAGATCATAGTGTTAATAAGATTGCTGTTTGCGGAGGCAGCGGCGGAAGTTTCATAAATCTTTGTATTGAAAAAGGTATCGATTTATATATTACTGGGGACCTAAAACATCATGATATTGAGGCAGCGTTATTAAATAATATGAATTTGATTGATTTGGGTCATTTTGATTCTGAGGTACATATTCTTGAAAGAATGAAAGAAGAACTTCAGAGTCATTTTCCAGAGATACAGTCATATATTCTAAAATCGAATCCATACGAAAGAAAATATCTTTAATTGCAAATAGTAATTTACTTTGTTATAATATATATCGAGTAAGTCAGATGATCGCGTTTTTTAACGAGGAAAGTCCGTGCACCATAGAGCAGGATGCTGGATAACGTCCAGTAGGGGCGACCCTAAGGCTAGTGCAACAGAAATATACCGCCGCTGCTTTTCGAAGCAGAGGTAAGGATGGAAAGGCGAGGTAAGAGCTCACCAGCAAATAGGCGACTATTTGGCTATGTAAACCCCATCTGGTGCAAAATCAAATAGGATAAAAAGATGGCTGCTCGCCATCTCCGGAAGGTAGATTGCTTGAGTCTATTGGCAACAATAGATCTAGATAGATGATCATCTAATACAGAACACGGCTTATAGACTTGGTCAAAGGCAGCGGAGACGCTGCCTTTTTTATTGTCAAAGTTTGTTTTGTACTTTTGTGCAATAAGTAGAAGGATAAAAATGTATTATAATAAACCTTCATTGGCTCTTCTAAATTATACAAGACTCTCAAAAAATAATAATTTATTATGAGAAAAAGCAGATCATAAATGATCTGCTTTTTTACATTGATTTCTCTGCTATTTCTGCTGTATCTATAATTTTATCGGAAAATTCAAGAATAAATTCCGAACCAAGTCCTTCTTTGCTATTTACCAATATTTTGCCTCCTAACCGATTGGTATAGTTTTTTACAATAGATAAACCAAGACCGGAGCCGCTGGTTTTCGTATTACGAACATTGTCGACTCTGTAGAAACGATCGAATATATTTGAAATTGACTCTTCAGCCATGCCGATTCCAGTGTCTCGTATGGAAATTAATATTTTATGATGACGATGAGTAAGTGTTAAATAGACTTTATCGTCTTTTTCACAAGCTTTTAATGCATTGCTTAATAAATTCTGGATGATTTGTGTTAATTTATCTTTGTCCGTGCTTATAGTAATCGACTTTTCTAAATTTGCAATCAGCAAGACTTCCTTTTTTAGGAAGGAAGGGTTCACAGCTATTGTAATTTCGTTCAGCAGCTCTTCAACATTAAAACGGGATATTGAGAGTTCTTCCTTAATTGCACCGCTAAAACTTTCTTTTAATCCTGTCACTATAACATTAAGTCTTAATAGTTCATTTAGTATAGTTTCGTAATTCTCTTCGCTAGGATCTATAATTCCGTCTTTCAAAGCTTCGATGTGCAATTGAAGATTTGTTAATGGTGTACGGAGTTCATGGCTGATGTCTTGAGCATAATTTTCTCGAATAGCCTTTTGATGCTTGAGAGTATTGGCAAGATATTCTATATCGTTGTTTAATGTCTCAATTTCATAGATATCAGAGGGAGGAAGGTTCAGATTTTCAAATTCTCCGTCTTTGATTTGATTCGTAGCTATGGATAAAAAGCTAATGGGTCTAGAAAGAGCATGGGCAATGAAATAATTCATTATAATAGTAGACATTAAAGCAATTATGCAGCTTATAAATAAAAACTTAAACATCGTTTGACTAAAGGATTTTGTCATGATATCGGTATAATTTGTATCGATAAAACTAAATTGAATTGTGCCTACCTGCTGATTGTTATCTATTAAAGGATAATCTTTTCGGATTATTTCATTATCCGGCTGAATATTCGTATCAGGAAGAGCATCTATATCCAATAAAATGTTATTGTCTTTATCAAGTATTTGCAATTGAAGCTGTTCGTTTGCAATATAGTTTTTAAGGAGTTCTCTTTTTTGCCCGATAGGATAGGGGGCATTCATTATTTCTGTAACCATCTGCTCGATAGACTGGAACTTGATATTCTGTTCATACTCTAGATATTCTCTAAAAGATGAATTAAAATTTAAACTTGTAATAAGCACAAGTATTGTAAATGGAATCAAGATGGCTATTAAAAATGTGATACTGATTTGTTTTCTAAACTTCATCTCCAAGTCCTGCCTTATAGCCTACTCCATAAACGGTCTTAATATATTTAGGAGATTTTGGCTGATCTTCAATTTTATGCCTTATATTTTTGATATGGGTATCTATTGCACGATCATAAGCATCATAGTGCATCCCAAAGGCTATCTCAATAATTTCTTCCCGAGTAAATATTTTTTGAGGATTTGAGAACAACGTTTGTATAATCTTAAATTCGTTATTTGTCAAAGAGACTTCTTGGCCGTTTTTCAATAATTTATGATTATCAAAATCGATTTTTATTCTTCCATTGTCGATATTCAGCCATTCGCTTTTTGGCAGATTATACTTTTCAACTCGTCTTAGAACAGTTTTTACTCTTTGTACCATTTCTTTAGGACTGAAGGGTTTTGAAATATAATCATCCGCACCTAATTTTAAACCCTTTACAATTTGTTCTTCTTCCACTTTTGCGGTAACCATAATTACAGGTGTTTCTGAATTTGTTCGGATATACTCCATAATTTCTTCTCCGCTTACTCCAGGAAGCATCAAATCCAGCAAGATTAAATCATAGCGGTTTTCTTTGATTTTTATTAATGCATCTTCCCCATTAAAGGATTGATCTACAAGATATCCTTCTTTTTCTAAGTATTTTCTTTCAATATTTGAAATTCCTACTTCGTCTTCTATAATTAAAATTGATATATCCAAGATAATACCTCCTTATTAAAATTATTATATAACATTTTTGTGAGTAAATTAAGTAAACGACACAGTAGGGTTAAAATTAAACTTATATTTGACTTATGTCTATAAGACTGTTATGATGATTTTAGACAATTTAATTCAATGTAAGTAAGAGGCCGCGGTGTGGATGAGTAAATTATGAAAGGCTACATCGCCGAAATACTAATTTAGTATTGGGGTCAAATCGAATAGGTTTGGGACTGTCATGGCGGGATGCCCATCTCGCTAATGGAGTACTTCTTGCATTGGGGCAGAAGTTGACTATGAACTATGAGTGCTTTTGCTCATGGTTTTTTTGTATTCGAGAGGATGATGAGATGAAGTTATTTGGAACAATGAAAATTTCCGATAATATGGTTGAGGTTGGCGGAGTCTCTGCACAATCGCTGGCAGAGGAATACGGTACCCCTCTTTATATTATTGACGAAGAACAGTTTAAGAATACGATTGCAGATTTTAAATACAATTTTTTAAGCAATCAGCTGAAAACAAATGTAATTTATGCTTCAAAAGCTCTATTAAATCTATATGTAGCAAAAATAATCGATGAATCAGGATTATCGCTGGATGTAGTTAGCGGCGGGGAATTATATACAGCTTTAAAGGCAGGATTTCCAGCAGAACGTATTTTTTTTCACGGCAACAATAAATTGGTAAAAGAATTGCAGATGGCAATAGAATCCAATGTAGGTACGATAATTGTCGATAATGAATTAGAAATAGAAATACTATCCGATCTTTTGAAAGACTATAAAAAATCTCAGCGAGTTCTATTGAGAGTAAATCCTGGTATAGATGCTCATACCCATGAATATATTAAGACTTCAAAAAATGATTCAAAATTTGGCGTGAGTATATTCGACGAAGATACGATTGAGATTATAAGACGCATACATGATGACGAATATTTAGGGTTCAAAGGTCTTCATTGCCATATAGGTTCTCAAATCTTTCAAGAAGATTCCTTTCTAAAAGAGTCTGAGACAATGCTGGAGTATATATCTAGAATTGAAAAAGAAGAAAATATCCATGTGGAAGAGTTGAATTTAGGCGGAGGGTTCGGTGTATATTACACAGAAGAAGACAAACCTTTTAGCATTAGCGAATTTCTAAAAAAATTAGTAAAATTTATAGAAGATTATTCGAAAAATAATGGACTTCATTTAAAGCAGATTGATATCGAACCCGGCCGTTCCTTAATTAATAACAGCGGCTCGACGCTGTATACGATCGGAGGAGTTAAGAGAACATTCGGAGGCAAAAATTATATTTTTGTAGATGGGGGAATGACGGATAATATTCGTCCAGCTTTATATCAAGCTGAGTATGAAGGTATTATAGCGAATAAAGCAGAAGAAAAACCAGCCGTTAAATATACAATAGCTGGAAAATGCTGCGAAAGCGGAGATCTTCTTATAAAAGATATTATACTTCCTGAGGCCGGCAGAAATGATTTGTTTTTAATAAATTCAACGGGAGCTTATAATTATTCTATGAGCAGCAATTATAATAGAATAGAAAAGCCGGCTATGGTTTTTGTTATGAACGGCAAGTCCAAACTAGCAGTTCGCAGAGAAGAATATAAAGATCTTATAGCAAATGATATAGTTATTAGTGATTAAAAAATAGATTAGAACAAGGAGAAGAAAATGAAAAAAGTTAATTTAGCTGTTGTTGGTGCTACTGGAAATGTTGGAAGAATGATTCTGAAGGTTTTAGAAGAAAAGGATTTTCCTATAGAAAATCTATACTTGTTTTCTTCTAAAAAATCCGCTGGATCGGAAATAGAATTTAAAGGAAAAAAATATGTGGTTGAAGAGCTGACCGAGGATGTTTTCGATAGAGATATCGATATAGCAACTTTTTCTGCGGGTGGAACGATTTCAGAAAAATTCGCTCCGATTGCAGCTAGTAAAGGAATTACAGTCGTAGACAACAGTTCTCGTTTCAGAATGGAAAAAGATATTCCGCTAGTAGTCCCTGAAGTAAACGGAAAAGAAGCATTAAATAATTCAGGAATCATTGCAAATCCAAACTGTTCTACAATACAGTCAGTACTGCCTTTAAAACCTTTATATGATAAATATGGTATTAAGAGAGTGATATATAATACTTATCAAGCAGTGTCCGGTTCAGGAATGAAAGCTATTGAAGATCTAGCAAATAAAACTTGCGAGGTATATCCATATCCGATTGCGTACAACTGCCTTCCTCATATTGATGTATTTCTTGAAAACGGCTATACAAAAGAAGAAATGAAGATGATTGAAGAAACTAGAAAAATATTAGATGATGATAGTTTAAAAGTAACAGCAACAACTGTACGTGTTCCTATTAAGAACTCTCATGCAGTAAGTATCAATGTTGAACTAGAAAAAGATTTTGATATTGAAGAAATCACAAAAGATTTTGAATCATTCCCGGGAATTATCATAAGAGATGATATTGAAAACAATATCTATCCTTTAGAGCAAGAATCCGATGGAAAAGATGAAGTTTTTGTAGGCCGTATTCGAAGAGACTTTAGTGTGGATAATGGCATCAACTTCTGGTGTGTAGCTGATAACCTACGAAAAGGAGCTGCTTCAAACACTGTCCAAATCGCCGAAATCGTAGCAAATGAAATGCAATAGGAGGCAAAATGACTTTATTTAGAGGATCGGGAGTAGCAATTGTTACTCCTTTTAATGAAGATATGACGGTTAATTATGAAGAATTAGACAAATTAATCGAATTCCAAATAGCAAATAAAACAGATGCAATCATAATAGCTGGAACTACTGGTGAAGCTTCAACATTATCAGACGAGGAGCATCTTGAATTGATCGGACATACTGTGAAAAAAGTCAATGGAAGACTACCAGTTATTGCTGGTACGGGCAGTAACGATACTCGCCACGGCATCAATCTAAGTGTAGAGGCTGAAAAGCTTGGTGTAGACGGTCTGCTGCAGGTGACACCGTATTATAATAAAACTACACAAAAAGGATTAAAGGAACATTTTTTAGCCATAGCAGATGCGGTAAATATTCCTATTATTCTATATACTGTTCCAGGTAGAACGAATATGCCGATAGCACCAGAAACTGTTTTAGAATTGTTGGACCATCCAAATATTATCGGCTTGAAAGATGCTACAGGGGATTTAGGCTATACGGTCGCTGTAAAAGCTCTATGCGGCGACAAAATTGATATTTATTCTGGGAATGATGATATAGTAGTACCATTATTATCAGTAGGGGGAATAGGGGTTATTTCTGTACTAGCCAATTGTGCTCCTCTTGAAACTCATAATATGGTTATGAATTATCTAGAGGGTAATGTTTCAGAAGCCAGGAGTCTTCAATTAAAATATAAAGAATTTATTGATGCTTTATTCGCTGAAGCGAGTCCTATACCTGTTAAATCAGCATTAGAACTTATGGGATATGGAAAAAGCAATCTACGCCTTCCTTTAACAAGTCCATCTGATTCGACAGTTGAATTATTAAAAACAAAAATGAAAGAGGTAGGATTACTCTAATAGGAGGAACAGGTGAATATTTTACTTGCAGGAGCTACAGGGGCAATGGGAAAAGTTGTAACTGAAGTTGTAGAAAACAAAGAACAATATCATATTGCAGCTGGATTTGGAGAAGGCGAGTCGAAAGCGGATTATCCTGTATATGCGGATATTATTGAAATAAATCCGGAAAATATTGATGTAATTATCGATTTTTCCGTCGCTGAAACCCTCGAGTCTATCTTAAACTATGGTACATCAAACAAAATTCCTATCGTGATTGCAGCGACAGGTCATAATGAAGAGCAGATTGAAAAGATAAAGCTTGCTTCGGAACAGATACCTGTTTTATGGTCTGGCAATATGAGCTTAGGTATTAATATAATGACTGAAATCGTGTCAGAACTAGCTGAAAAATTGGCCCAGTATGATATTGAAATTATTGAAAAACATCATCACTTTAAAAAAGATGCACCCAGCGGTACTGCTAAAATGCTCTATAATGCAGTTGGAAAAGGCCGAAATGGAGAAACCACTCCTATATATGACCGTCATGAGTTGAAAGAGCAAAGAAATTCTTCTGAAGTAGGGATACATACCATCAGAGCAGGCAGTATAGTTGGTGAACATTCTGTGATTTTTGCTGGGCTGGATGAAATCTTAGAAATCAAGCATCAGGCAGGTTCTAAAAAAATATTTGCAATTGGATCTCTGCAAGCTGCAGATTTCATCGTAAATGGTAAGCCTGGTTTGTATAGTATGAAAGATATTTTTTAGAAAGGAATTAGTATATGATAAAAATTGGAATTGTAGGATATGGTAATTTAGGCAAAGGAATTGAAAGAGCTTGCGAAGTGTTTGAAGATATGGAAGTTGTCGGAATTTTTACCCGCAGGAATCCAGAAGATATTAAGGCTAAAAGCGCAGTATACAGTGTAGATGAGCTTCCTTCCTTTAAGGATCAAATAGATGTCTGCTTATTAGCAGGCGGCTCAGCAACAGATTTAATGGAACAAGGACCTTCAGTATTAGAAAATTTCAATACTGTGGACTGTTATGATACCCATGCTAAAGTTCCTGAGTATTTTGATAAAATGAATCGTATCGGAAAAGAGAATGGAACACTATCTTTAATTTCTACAGGATGGGATCCGGGTTTATTTTCTATTCAGCGTTTATTTTCAGAATGTATTCTGCCGAAGGGAGATACCTATACATTTTGGGGAAAAGGTGTCAGCCAAGGACACAGCGATGCTCTCCGAAGGATAGAAGGGGTAAAAAATGCGATTCAGTATACGATTCCAAATCAAGATGTAATTGAAAAAATAAAAGCTGGAGAAAGGCTTGAACTTTCTACTAGAGACAAGCATTTTAGAGAATGTTTTGTAGTTTTAGAAGAAGGAGCTGATGAAAAGGCAATTACAGATGAGATTGTGAATATGCCAAATTATTTTTCTGATTATGATACAACGGTTCATTTTATATCGGAAGAAGAATTATCAGCAGAACATCAAGGCATGCCTCATGGCGGGACAGTTATCAGGATAGGGGAGACATCAAATGGCTGTAAACAGAATTATGAATTCAGTTTATCTCTGGATAGTAATCCTGAATTTACAGCTAGTGTGGCAGTAGCCTATGCAAGGGGTGTTCATAGAGCTTTTAAGGAAGGGAAAACAGGAGCAATTACCGTTTTTGACCTGCCGCTATCTTATTTATCAGTGTATACCGATGAAGAGCTAAGAAAAAACTATATCTAATCTAGTGAAATACAAAAACTGTTATTTTTCAGAGAAGTCTGAGAAATAACAGTTTTTTCGTAAAAAAAAGCAGAGAGTCGTTAGACTCTCTGCTTTAAGTTTTATTTATCGATATGAATATCTTCGTTTTTAGCTTTGATTGCAGCTTGTGCAGCGGCAGCTCTTGCTATCGGCACTCTGTATGGAGAACAAGAAACATAGTCTAATCCTATATTGTTGCAGAATTCTACTGTTTGCGGTTCTCCGCCATGCTCTCCGCAGATTCCCATATGGATATTAGGGTTAGCAGCTTTTCCTTTTTCTGCAGCTAATTTCACCAATTGACCCACACCGTCTTGATCTAATACCGCGAAAGGATCTTGAGGATATATTTTCTTTTCACTGTATTCAGGCAAGAATTTTCCAGCATCATCACGAGAGAATCCAAATGTCATTTGAGTTAAATCGTTAGTACCAAAACTGAAGAATTCAGCTTCTTTAGCAATTTCATCTGCCATTAACGCTGCTCGTGGAACTTCAATCATTGTACCGATATGGTATTCTACCTGGGTACCTTTTTCTTCGAATACTTTTCCGATTTCATCTATAATTTCATCTTTAACATATTTCATCTCTTTAATGTCGCCAACAAGAGGAATCATAATTTCAGGAATGATATCAGCGCCCTCTTCTTTAATTCTTAAAGCAGCATTTATAATCGCTCTAGCCTGCATACGATAAATTTCTGGATATGTTACTGCCAAACGGCAGCCTCTATGTCCAAGCATCGGGTTTACTTCATGAAGTTCGTCTACTTTGCTTACAATCTCATCATAGCTTAGATTCATCTCTTTTGCCAAAGCATCCATTTCTTCTTTTTTAGATGGAAGGAATTCATGAAGAGGAGGATCCAATAAACGAACTGTCACTGGAAGTCCAGTCATGATTTTATAAATTTCATAGAAATCTTCTTCTTGGAATGGAAGCAATTTATCCAATGCATTTTGACGCTGTTCTACACTGTTGGATAGTATCATTTCACGAACTGCTGGAAGTCTGTCTTCATGGAAGAACATATGCTCTGTACGGCATAATCCGATTCCTTCAGCGCCAAACTCTAAAGCTTGTTTCGCATCTCTCGGGTTGTCTGCATTTGTACGAACGTTAAGAATGCTTGTTTCGTCAACCCATTGCATATATTTTCCGAAGTTTCCAGTCATCTTAGGATTTTCTTTTTTGATTTCTCCTTTATAGATAGCCCCAGTACTTCCGTCTATAGAAATGACATCTCCTTCGGATAAAGTCAAATCTTTTACTTTTATTGTTTTAGCTCTTTCATCAACATGTACTTCGCTGGCGCCTGCAACACAGCATTTACCCATACCGCGGGCAACAACTGCAGCATGTGATGTCATACCTCCGCGAGCCGTTAAAATTCCTTTAGCGCTTATCATTCCTTCGATATCTTCTGGAGAAGTCTCTTGTCTTACAAGAATACAATCTTCGCCCTTTTCGGAAGCAGCTTTTACATCTTCGGCTGTAAAATAAATTTTACCGGATGCAGCTCCTGGAGATGCTGCCAAACCTTTGGCTATTGCTTTAGCGCTGTCTAAATCATCTTTATTAAACGTAGGATGCAATAGTTGATCTAGTGAGGCTGGTTCTACGCGAAGAACTGCATCTTCTTTAGAGATCAAGCCTTCTTCTACAAGGTCTACAGCTACGTTTAATGCAGCATGTGCAGTTCTTTTACCATTCCTAGTTTGAAGAATATATAATTTTCCTCTTTCAATTGTAAATTCAAGATCCTGCATATCTTTGTAATGATGTTCAAGTTTGTCGGCGATATCCTTAAACTGTTTATAAATATCAGGCATTATGTCTTCTAGATGAGAGATAGGCTGAGGCGTTCTAATACCGGCTACTACATCTTCGCCTTGTGCATTCATTAAGTACTCGCCAAATAATTTATTTTCTCCTGTAGATGGATTTCTTGAGAAAGCAACACCTGTACCAGAGGTATCACCCATGTTTCCATAGACCATGGATTGAACATTTACAGCTGTTCCTAAATCATCTGGAATATTATTAAGTTTTCTATAAATATTAGCGCGAGGATTATTCCAAGATCTAAAAACAGCTTCAATAGCATAAATCAATTGAGTTTTAGGATCTTGAGGGAAGTCTTCGCCTTGTTCTTCTTTATAGATGGCTTTGAACTCTTCAACTATTTCTTTTAAATCGTCGGCTGATAATTCAGTATCGTCTTTAACGCCTTTTGCTTCTTTCGCTTCGTCGATTTTTGTTTCAAATAAAGCTTTCGGTACTTCCATAGCTACATCAGAAAACATCTGAATAAATCTTCTGTATGAATCGTAAGCGAATCTTTCATTTTCAGTTGATTCGGCAACTCCTTTAACCGCCTCATCATTGAGACCAAGGTTTAAAATTGTGTCCATCATACCTGGCATTGAAAAAACAGCGCCAGAACGTACAGAAACAAGTAAAGGATTTTTTGGATCAGAGAATTTTTTGCCTTGAATCTTTTCTAATTCTTCCAAATGTTGATCGATTTCAGTTAATAGTGAATCCCAAAGCTGGCTGTTTTCTTCGTAGAAACGATTACAGGCTTCTGTAGTAATTGTAAAACCTTGGGGTACTGGCAAATCAAGACCAGACATTTCCGCTAGGTTGGCCCCTTTACCACCTAAAAGATTTCTCATCTCTTTGTTTCCTTCACTAAAACTGTAGACGTATTTTTTGTCCATTTCAGCACCTCTCCTTTAAATAATATTAGTTTTTTTCATGTGTTTTATGATGATTTCCGCTGTTTCTTCAATTGCTCTAGCGGATACATCAATGATTGGACAGCCAATTTTTCTCATAATTAAATGAGCATGTTCTATCTCGTCTAGTATTCTTCCTAAATCTGAATAAGAGGAGATAGGGGGCAGACCCATAGCCTTAAGCCTTTCTTTCCGAATTTCATTGAGCTTTTCCGGTGAATTTGTTAAGCCTATAACTTTTTTGGCTGGTATTTGAAATAGCTCATCCGGCACAGGTGTCTCCGGTACTAATGGAATATTGCAGACACGAATATTTTTATTTGCTAAATACATCGATAAAGGTGTTTTGGAAGTTCTAGATATACCTAATATCGTTATGTCTGCTATTAAAACGCCGCGTGGATCTTTACCATCATCATATCGCACTGCAAACTCGATTGCTTCAACACGTTTGAAATATTGTTCATCCAGCTTTCTCAAAGCACCTGGATTTACAATAGGCACTTGATCTGTCATTCGTTCAATTGCTATAATTGCTGGTGATAAAATATCTACGCTGGTTATATTATTAAGGTCACAATATTTTCGGGTATAATCAATAAGATTTTCATTGACAAGAGAATAATAAATGATACTATAAGGCGATTCGCTGCACTCTTCTAGTATATTATGTAGCTTATTGATATCTCTCACGTGTGAAAAACGTTTTATTTTGAAGTCTTTTATGGTAAATTGAGCTATAGATGCTTTTACGATCTGCTCTCCCGTTTCTCCGGTAGAGTCTGAAATGATGAATAGTCTAAGAGTTTCCATGATACCTCCTATGATAATTTAGGAAAACTATCTCTATTCATATTATACAACAAGAACCATAAAATTTCATTAATATTCTATGGAGATCTAAAGACTGTGAAAACATTTACTTGACTTTTTTGCAAGATAAAATATTCATAGGCACTAAGCATGATTATAATTAAAATAAGTAGATGTGATCGATTTCCCAGGAAGTTTATTTTTTAATGAATCTATTATTTGCTCTCTATTGAAAAAACAATTATGGAATTTGATTCTAGTCCCGCTTTCGTTGTATAGTAAAAATAATTATACTTTTAAGAGGTGAGTTTTTATGTCCTCCGAATATGAGGATCTTCTTTTATTACTAAATATTGTGCGTCTTTCTTATGACAAACAGTATGTTCTATATGAAGAAATCGGCATACGATCCATTAAAGAATTAAGAGAATCTCTCTATAATCTTCCATTCAGTCGGTCTATTATAGAAAAATTGAGCAAAAGGATAGACAAAACAGATATCGATAAATATAAAGATCGGCTTCTTCAGCTTAATATACATAAAGTGCATTATACAGATCTAGATTACCCTGAAAACTTAATACATATTCAAAATCCGCCTCCTACATTGTATTACAAAGGTATATTAGAAAAAACTTTTAATAAAGGCGTTTCTGTAGTCGGTTCAAGAAAATGTACAGATTATGGCAAATATGTCTGCGAAAAACTTGTAAGAGAACTTAGTTATTATAAAATACCCATAATATCCGGATTAGCATTGGGAATAGATGGAATTGCTCATAGAGCTGCGTTGGACAACGATAATAAGACATTAGGGGTTTTGGGTAATGGATTAGATCAAATATATCCTAAGAGCAATAGAGCTTTGTATTCAAAAATGGAAGACAATGGTTGTATTATTTCAGAATTTCCATTAGGATCGGATCCAAAGCCTTATAACTTTCCTCAAAGAAATCGCATTATAAGCGGTATAGGTATGGGCGTGTTAGTGATAGAAGCTCAGGAGAAATCAGGAACTTTATTAACGGCAACGGCTGCTGGAGAACAAGGTAGAGAAGTATTTGCAGTACCAGGCAATATCTTTTCCCAAGGAAGCAGCGGTACAAATAAGCTTATCCAAGACGGAGCAAAGCTTGTTATGAACGTAGAAGATATTCTAAATGAACTGCCTTACGAGGACAGTATATTACAGACACAGTGTAAAGAAGAAATAAATGAAGAGTTAAGCGGAAATGAAAAAAGTATTTTCCAATCGTTGATGATCTCTCCTAAGAATTGCGATGAACTTTGTTTTGAAAAAGACATGGCAATCAGTGAAGTGCTGGAAATTATCACCAGTCTTGAGCTGAAAGGACTTATTGGAATGATTGGGGATAAATATAGCATATTAAAGTGAGAGGATGAATTTTTTGGCTAAAAATTTAGTGATTGTAGAGTCGCCAACTAAAGCAAAGACGATTTCAAAAATGCTGGGTTCAAATTATAAAGTAATCGCTTCTGTAGGACATTTGCGCGATTTGCCCAAAAGCAGAATGGGAGTAAATATTGAAGATGATTTTGAACCGGAATATATCAATGTCCGAGGCAAAGGCGATATTATAAAAAACATAAAAAAGGAAACAAAAAATGCAGAAAAAGTTTTTTTAGCCACTGACCCGGATCGGGAAGGAGAGGCAATCTCTTGGCATTTAAACTTTATTTTAGGATTAGACTTGGATCAAGCGAATAGAGTCGTTTTTCAAGAAATAACAAAGGAAGCAGTAAAAAAAGCGATCCAAGAGCCTAGGAAAATTGATATGGACTTAGTGGACGCACAACAGGCTAGACGAGTTCTCGATCGGATAGTAGGATATAATCTATCTCCATTATTATGGAAAAAAGTTAAAAGCGGGTTAAGTGCTGGACGTGTTCAATCAGTGGCCTTAAAATTGGTTTGCGATAGAGAAAAGGAAATCAGAGAATTTGTAAAAGAGGAATATTGGACGGTGCATTCAACATTTCTTGAACAAAAGCAGAGTTTCGAGGCAAATCTCAAGTCTAAACTCATAAAGGGAAAAGAAGTAAAAATTGAGATACCCGAAGAAAAAGAAGCTGATCGGATTATCTCCGAAATAAAAGGCAAAGAGAATCTGATTACCAAAGTGACAAAACGGAAAAAAAGAAAAAATCCGTATCCGCCTCATACCACTAGTACACTTCAGCAGGATTCATACAGTAAACTAGGTTTTTCAACCGGCAGAACTATGTCCATTGCTCAGCAGCTGTATGAAGGGATTTCCATTGGAAAAGAAGGGACAGTAGGTCTGATCTCCTATATGAGAACGGACTCTACTCGTTTATCCAATGAAATTATACAAGAAGCTTTACAATATATACGCAAAGAATACGGAGAAAACTATTCTTCTAAAGGGGTAAACTATGGCAAACAAAAAAAAGGCTCTCAAGACGCCCATGAAGCCATAAGACCCAGCTCGATTCAACGTTCTCCTAAATCTTTGAGATCTTATCTAACAGATGATCAGTATAAACTTTACAATCTTATCTGGACAAGGGTAGTTGCAAGTCAAATGATGCCGGCGCAATACAAGTCGACTTCCGTTCAAATACAAAATGGAGAGTATATCCTTCAATCTAATGGGTTAATAGAATTGTTTGATGGATTTACAAAAGTATATACTGTAGGCGGAAGCCAGGATAAAATTCTTCCAGATTTAAAAAAAGGTACTGTTTTGAAAGAAATTTCTGTAGACAAGCAACAGCATTTCACAAAACCTAAACCGAGATATACAGAAGCTTCTCTTGTGAAGACATTAGAAGAAGACGGTATTGGAAGACCCAGCACGTATTCATCCATTATTTCAAGTTTATTAAAACGCCACTATGTAGAAATTAAAGAGAAGAAGTTTTTCTCTACGCAGATCGGGGAAAATGTTAACGAATTTCTTTCTAAATATTTCAAAGATATCGTCAATGAAGAATTTACCGCAGGATTGGAAAAAGAATTAGATGAAATCGCTGATGACAAGAAAGATTGGAAGAGAGTAATATCTGTATTTTATGAAAAATTTGAAGGGGAACTGGATAAAGCAAAAGAAGCAGAAGAAAAGTTTAAGATTAAAGATCAGCCAATTGATGAAATTTGTCCAGAATGCGGAGATCATTTAGTAATCAAGCATGGAAGAAACGGAAAATTTATCGGCTGCAGTAATTTTCCAGATTGTAAATTTACAAAAACTATTGTTAAGAGTACGGGAATTAAATGTCCTAAATGCAAAACAGGAGATATGATAGAAAAAGTATCTAAGCGAGGGAAAGTTTTTTATGGATGCAGCTCCTATCCGAAATGCGACTATGCATTATGGGATAAACCTACTGGAGAGAAATGTCCTAAATGCGGTTCTTTGCTTGTTCATAAGAAAAATAGAAAGACGGATAAAATACTTTGCAGCAATGAGAATTGCGACTATGAAAAGTAGTTGTAATTCTGGTTAGAATATGTTATTCTACTCAAGTACGTATTTTAAAAATACACACACTCTAGGATCAAAGGAATGTTGCCACAGGTTTTCATTTGAGGGGAATAGAGTGGAGGAAAAAACAATGGAGGAATTAAAATGTCAGTTATTTCAATGAAACGATTATTAGAAGCAGGTGTTCACTTCGGACATCAAACAAGAAGATGGAATCCTAAAATGAAGAAATTCATCTTTACAGAAAGAAATGGTATCTACATTATCGATTTACAAAAAACTGTAAAGAAAATGGACGAAGCTTATAATTATGTTAGAGATATCGCTGCAGACGGCGGACAAGTGTTGTTTGTAGGTACGAAAAAACAAGCTCAAGAAGCAATTGAAACAGAAGCAAAAAGATGCGGACAGCCATATGTAAGCCAAAGATGGTTAGGCGGAATGCTTACCAACTTTAAAACAATTAAAAGCAGAATTGCTAGACTTCGCGAATTAGAAGCTATGGAAGAAGATGGAACTTTTGATTTGCTTCCTAAAAAAGAAGTAAGCAAACTTAAATTAGAGCAGGAAAAATTAGAAAAATTCCTTGGCGGAATCAAAGATATGGAGAAAATTCCAGCAGCAATTTTTATTATCGATCCTAAAAAAGAAAAAATTGCAGTTAACGAAGCTCATATTTTAAATATACCTGTTATTAGTGTTGTAGACACGAACTGTGATCCTGATGAAGTTGATCTTCCTATCCCTGGAAATGACGATGCAATTCGTGCCGTTAAACTTCTTACAGGAAAGATTGCTGATGCAGTTGTAGAAGCAAATCAAGGTGCTCAAAACGAAGCGGAAACAGTAGAAGCTGCTGAAGAGAGTACAGAAGAAGTAACAGAAGCGTAATTTTTAGGTAAGAGGGAAAGTATTGAACTTTTACTCTTACCTTTGTTTTTTGAGACTATAGAACAAGGAAATATATGGAGGTTTATTAATAATGTCAATTAGTGCATCAATGGTAAAAGAATTAAGAGAGCAAACAGGCGCTGGAATGATGGACTGCAAGAAAGTTCTTGTAGAAGCAGACGGAAATATGGCGAAAGCTGCTGAATTATTAAGAGAAAAAGGTCTTGCAGGTGCTGCTAAAAAAGCTGGAAGAATTGCTTCTGAAGGTGTTGTAGTAAGCTATATTCACGGCGGCAGAATCGGATCTATTATCGAAATCAATTCTGAAACAGATTTCGTTGCAAAAAATGATGATTTCCAAAATTTCGCAAAAGATATGGCAATGCAGGTAGCAGCTTCTAATCCAAAATATGTTAGAAGAGAAGAAGTTCCTTCAGATATAGTAGAAGAAGAAAGAGAAGTTTTAGTCAGACAAGCTATGAATGAAAATGCTGAAAAAGGTATGGACGAAGCGAAATCAAAAATGATTGCTGAGAAAAAAGTAGAAGGAAGATTAAACAAATTTTATGAGCAGATCTGTTTATTAGAACAGCCTTTTATTAAAGATCCATCAGTAACTGTACAAGAATTATTAACAAATCTTGTTGCAAAAATTGGTGAGAATATCCAAATCAGAAGATTTGTTCGTTATGAAGTAGGCGAAGGTCTTGAAAAAAGAGAAGAAAACTTCGCAGACGAAGTAGCAAAACAAATGGGCAACTAAATAGAAACTGGAGGCTAGGAGCATTAACTGTTTTTAGCCTTTTTCTTTGCTTTTCTATATTGCTAAGCTTTAAAATATATAAGAATTTACAAGTTCCTATCAATTACAACTTGAAAGGAAGGGTATTTATTAATAGAATAACAATTAAGTAATATCTATATAATAATCAGAACATTCATAGATGCGTTAGACCGTTATGTAAACGATTGTACATATATTTTCCTGATGCATTGTGAAAATATATCGATAGGATTAAGCGATACATAGAAGCTGATATTTATAGATTAACTGAGAGGAGGCTGCAGTAGAGGAGAAATTTTATATTTGTATTTGAAAAAATCTAAACAAAAATTCATATCATCCGATATGAATAATATTCTTTATTGAAAAAGGAGGTCAATATGGAAAGCAAGAAAAACGGTTTCATTGAGAGTTATTTTAAGCTGACAGAAAATAACACCGATGTCAGGACGGAGGTTATTGCTGGTTTAACTACATTTTTAGCAATGAGTTATATTCTAGCTGTAAACCCCATGATTTTGGCGGGCCCTTTTGAAGGTACCCCAGACTTTGCTAAATATTTTAGCGGTATTTTTATCGGTACTTGTATCATTTCTTTTATCGGTACGATGCTGACAGCGTTATATGCCAGACTGCCCTTTGCCCAAGCACCTGGTATGGGATTAAATGCATTTTTTGCATATACAGTTATGCTTGCAATGGGATATACTTATCAGCAGGCATTAGCCGTTGTATTCCTTTCAGGGGTAGCATTTATTATAATGTCCTTAGGCGGTATACGTACAGCAATTATGAATGCAATTCCTGAAGCTATTAAAGGAGCTATAGGACCTGGTATCGGATTATTTTTGACTATTATCGGTTTGAAAAACAGCTCCCTTATCGTAAGCAACCCTTCAACACTAGTTGGTATCATTGATTTTTCTCTACTAGGATCCGCTGGCGATGCAAATGGTATGGTATTTGCTGGTGGAATGCAGTATGAAGCTGCTGCTTACAATACTATGATAAAATCTGCACTCGTAACACTAGTTGTATTAGTTGTGTTAGCAGTATTACTTTCCAAAAAATTTAAAGCAGCAATGCTTATAAGTATTATTGTCGGAACTATTATCGGTTTTCCTTTAGGTTTATCGACAATGACTGAGATGATGGGACTAGGACAGCAATTCAGCAATTTCTTTGAAGTATCGTTCTTCAATATGGATCTGCCGGGACTTTTATCAAAGGGGGATACACCGCTCACATCTATATTCAATCTCGTGATGCTTATTATCGCCTTTGGTTTGGTTAATCTCTTTGACACCATGGGTACCCTTCTAGGGACCGCCAGGGCAGCAGATCTAGTCGATGAGAAAGGGAATCCTATCCGAATGGAAAAAGCATTATTGTCAGATGCTATCTCAAGTGCAGGTGCTGCATTAGTAGGTAGTTCTACATGTACAACATATGCTGAGTCTGCAGCGGGGGTTGCCGTTGGTGGTAAAACCGGACTTGCATCCGTTATTACAGGAATATTATTCTTAGCATCATTAATCCTTGCACCGATTATAGGACTTGTCCCTGCAGCTGCAACAGCTCCAGCGATGATATATCTTGGTGTTTTAATGATGAAACAAATACAGCATGTTGATTTTTCAGACGTGACAAATGCTATACCTGCATTTTTAACAGTTGTAATCATGCCTTTTACATATTCCATTGCAAATGGGATAGCCGTTGGTATAATAAGTTTTATTTTAATAAAATTATTCTCTGGCAAGGCTAAAGAAGTAAATTGGATAATTACTATAATTGCTATATTATTTGTAATACGTTTTGCGTTTATGGTATCTGGCTAGAAAAAAAGGTCTTGTTTCTTGATGAAATAAGACCTTTTTCTATGTTTATCCGTAGTATATCTAATATGGAAAGACTTTCTAAAGATTGCAATGGATGAGTGATTAAGATATAATATTTTTTAGGTTAAATAATAAATAAGCCTGTCTTTTTGGCAGAATTATTTTTTTAAATAATAAAATGAATTTCAGATATAATATTATAATGAATGTAAATGGAGAACTTTGGTTCTTCATTTATCTTATGTATAGGAGGGTCTATGGAACTCGCATATAAAAGGGTCATAATAAAATTAAGCGGTGAAGCACTATCGGGCAATAAAGGATATGGATTAGATGACGAAGTCATCGATCGTATCTGTATGGCAATACGTGAAGTACATACAATGGGATTGGAAATAGCAATCGTTGTTGGGGGTGGAAATTTTTGGAGAGGACGATCTAATGAAAATATAGATCGATCGACTTCAGACAATATGGGAATGCTTGGAACTATAATAAATGCATTAAGACTTCAGGCATCGCTAGAAAATCTTGGAGTGGAAACCAGAGTTCAAACTTCTATAGAAATGAGGGAAATTGCAGAGCCCTATATCAGAAGAAGAGCAATTCGCCATATAGAAAAAGGAAGAATCGTAATTTTTGGAGCGGGTGCAGGTCTTCCATATTTCTCAACAGACACGACCTCAGCTTTAAGAGCAGCAGAAATTAATGCAGACGTTATATTAGCTGGCAAGACAGGTGTTGACGGTGTATATGATTCAGATCCAAATATAAATAAAGATGCAGTCAAATATGATGAATTAAGCTATATTGAAATCTTAAATAAAGGATTAGGTATCATGGATTCTACTGCAACCTCTTTATGTATGGATAATCATATACCTCTTGTAGTATTCGGCATCGATGATCCAACCAATCTAGTTCGCGTTGCAGTAGGCGAAAAAATAGGTACTGTCGTTAGATAAATTTGAAAGGAGATAGAGTTATGGTACAGGAAGTATATAAAGAAACAGAAGAAAAGATGGAAAAAACAATCACTGCATTTCAAAATGAATTGACTGCGATAAGAGCAGGGAGAGCAAATCCACAGCTGTTAGATCGGATGACTGTCGATTATTATGGCGTACAAACGCCTATAAATCAGGTAGCAACAATCTCTACACCGGAGCCTAGATTGTTAGTTATTCAGCCTTGGGATGCTTCTTTAATCCCAGCAATTGAAAAAACTTTATTGGGTTCAGATCTAGGAATCACTCCATCAAATGATGGAAAATTGATACGTCTGCCTTTTCCTCAACTTACTGAAGATAGACGTAAAGAATTAGTTAAAGTAGTAGGCGCTGCTTCTGAAAAAGCAAAAGTTGCAATTAGAAACTCACGCAGAGATGCTATGGATACTGTTAAAAAACAAGAAAAAGCTTCAGAAATAACAGAAGATGAAAAGATACAAGCGGAGCAGGAAATTCAAAAGATCACTGACACCTATATTGAAAAAATCGTAGATATTGTCAAGGTAAAAGAAAGTGAACTAATGGATATTTAATTTTGGAGAAACAAATGGAAAATGCTGAAATACAAAAACAAATTAAAAACAATTCAGTGCCGGTCCATGTAGGAATTATAATGGATGGAAATGGAAGATGGGCCAAGAAACGCCATCTTCCACGTATTTCAGGTCATAAAGTCGGTGCTGAGAGAATTGAAGATATTCTCGAAGAATCAGTAGCGTTAGGTATTCAATACTTAAGTCTATATGCCTTTTCAACAGAAAACTGGAAAAGGCCAAAAGAAGAAGTAAACAGTCTTATGAATCTTATCGTGCGATATGTAAATAGCAGATTAAGCGATTTTAAGAAAAATAATATAAAGCTTCTTACTATGGGAGATATTAGCAAACTCCCGACTAGCGCTCTAAATGCTGTAAACTACGCGAAAGAAGAGACAAAAGACAACAATGGTTTGACTCTTAATATAGGACTTAATTATGGCGGACGAGATGAAATAGTTTCTGGCATAAAGGCTTTATTCAAAGAATATGAAAAAGACCCGACTATAATAAAGAATCTTGACAGCGAATTATTTAAATCCTTTTTGGATACGAAAGATCAGCCGGATGTGGATCTGCTGATTCGTCCAGGAGGAGAAAAAAGAATCAGTAATTTTATGCTTTATCAGATTGCCTATTCCGAGTTTTATTTTACAGAGTGTTTATGGCCTGATTTTACAAAAGAAGAGTTTCAAAAAGCTATTTTAGAATTTCAAAATAGAGAAAGAAGATATGGAGGATTAAAATGAAAAAACTTGTTGTGCGTACAATAACAGGCGTTCTCGTTTTAATAGCCTCCATTTTTTTCACTTATAAAGGATCCTTTTCTTTGTTGGCTTTTTTATTATTCTTATCCAATGTAGGTCTTTATGAATTAAACATCGCTCTAAAAAAAATAGGATTCCATCAGAATATATCACTGGTATATATAGCGAACTCGATAATTATGGTATTTGCAATGCTTAAGAATATGCCGGCGATAACGGGTGTCTTGATCGCATTTTCTATGATTACATTTGTTTCCTATGTATTAGCAGAAAAAGGAAAATTAGAAGATATTATGGCACAGCTCTTTTCTTTGATCTATATTTCGATACCTTTTTCCATGATGTTTTTTCTAGAATCTACACTCTTTATCTGGCTTGTTTATATTTGCGCATGGGGCACAGATACATTGGCATATATATGCGGAAGCCTCTTCGGCAGACACAAGCTTATTCCAAAAGTGAGTCCGAAAAAGACTGTAGAAGGAGCCGTCGGAGGAATGATCGGCGTCGGTATAATTTGTTTTGGCTTTGCAACAGCTATCAATAGTACCAATGTATTATCCATAGTATTTTTAGGAATGATCGGTTCTTTATTAGGACAAGTTGGTGATCTTTGTGCCTCTAAACTAAAAAGATTATCCGGATTAAAGGATTATGGATCAATATTTTTAGGTCATGGGGGAGTATTAGATCGTTTTGACAGTATTTTATTTACGATCCCTTATATATACATTATATATTTATTCATATAGGAGAATTTGATGATAACAATTTTAGCAGCAATATTAGTATTTTCAATTGTAATTTTTGTCCATGAGTTCGGACACTTTATAGCAGCAAAAAAATCCGGCGTAAAAGTCAACGAGTTTTCAATCGGCATGGGTCCGGCATTATTTAAAAAACAGGGAGCAGAAACATTATACGCTATACGTGTCCTTCCTATCGGCGGTTACTGTGCAATGGAGGGTGAAGACGATGAATCAGATGATATAAGAAGTTTCGATAATGTTTCTGCAGCTAAGCGGTTTGTTATTATTATAGCCGGGGCATTAATGAATTTCTTGTTTGCTCTCTTGATTTGTATCTTTATTCAAACTTTCACGATCACAACTGTCAATATAGCTTCCGTTGCTGAAAACTCTCCCGCATCACGAAGCGGGTTTATGCCCGGAGATGTTATAACAGAAGTTGAAAATACAAAGATAACAAATACGAGTCAAATCCAAACGATGATTTTAGAGTCTGGCGGCAGAGAATTAAATTATAAAATCATAAGAGACGGAAATGAAGATACCATTACTGCAGCTGCAGAACCGGCAGAAGGCACGGAAGGAAGCCAGTTGTATCAAATCGGCATACAAATGCAGGGAGTACAGAATGCTTCTTTAAGCAATTTTTCCCTTATAAGAGGAATCGCAGGCGGTTTTTCTCAGTTTGGGGCAATGATGATTATGATGGGTCAGATTCTAGGGATGTTATTTACAGGACGTTTAGGAGTTTCTAATCTAGCGGGGCCTGTAGGTGTAGTATCTGAAATCGGCAGACAAGCAAATACAGGATTGATCTCTCTTCTGTTTTTCGTTTCTTATATAAATGTGAATTTAGGGGTATTAAATCTACTGCCTTTTCCAGCGTTAGATGGAGGAAGAGCAGTGCTGATTCTTATAGAAATGGCAACAGGAAAAAAACTACCAAAAAATAAAGAAGCGCTAATCAATGGGATAGGTTTATTATTATTGTTGGGATTAATTTTGTTCGTAAGTATTAACGACGTACGAAGAATATTTTAAGGGGACATAATGGAAAGAAGAAAAACGAAAAAAATTATGGTAGGTGATGTTTCTATTGGAGGAGGATCACCTATTACTATTCAATCTATGACGAATACAGATACAAAAAATATTGACGATACCGTCAGCCAAATACTAAGATTTGAAAGTTTAGGCTGCGATCTAACCAGAAGTGCTATTAACGATATGGAGGATGCAAAAGCTATAAGGGAAATCAAAGAAAAGACAAATATACCTTTCATAGCAGATATACAATTTCATTATAAACTTGCTATAGCAGCGGTGGAAAACGGGGCAGACTGTCTGCGTATTAATCCGGGAAATATCGGTTTGAAAGAAAAGGTTAAAGAACTTGTAAACTGCTGCAATCATTATGGAGTTCCTATGAGAGTTGGAGTCAACAGCGGATCTATTCATCAGAATATGCTGGATAAATACGGAGGGGTAAATGTTGATTCAATTTGCTACAGCGCCTTAGAAGAAATCGAGTATTTAGAGTCTTTGAATTTTTATAATATGAAAATATCTTTAAAGTCTTCTGATGTAAACATGAGTATAGGGGCTTATAAAAGATTTTCAGAGCTATCCGATTATCCGCTTCATCTTGGTATAACAGAAGCAGGTCCGCCATTTAAAGGAACCATCAAATCAGCTGTTGGAATCGGCAGTTTGCTAAGCCAAGGCATAGGCGATACTTTAAGAGTTTCATTAACCAGCAATCCAGAAGAAGAAATCAAGGTAGGAAAAGAGATTTTAAAAGCATTAGATCTAAGGCAGGAAGGCATCGATATTATTTCTTGCCCGACATGTGCGCGAACGAAGATTGATTTAATACGTCTAGTAGAGCAGGCAGATGAAATTCTAGATAAGATGGACAAGAATATTAAAGTAGCGATTATGGGCTGTCCTGTAAATGGACCTGGAGAAGCAAAAGAAGCAGACATCGGAATAGCAGCAGGAAAGGGAACGGGTATCCTTTTTAAGAAAGGTGTTGTTCTTAGAAAAGTTCCGGAAGAAGAATTATTGTCTGCTTTAATTGAAGAGATTGAACAATTGTAGGTGATTTGTTGAATAATTTAAATGATATACTTTCAAAATCAAATAAGGATATATTTCTTGAGGAAGAATATGAGTTTGAACGTATCCTATTTAATAAAAGATCAAAACGATTAGAACTCTATTTCAAAAATGATATTTCTGCTATAGAGGAACAAATTAAGACAGAATTAAGTGCATTGATCCCTGAAATTGCAATTGTTTTATATAGTAAAAAATCAACAGTTAAACAATGTACAAATGAATTTATTCAAAACTTGCTAAACCAATATAATGAATCCTGTGTTGCCTGTATAGATATCCAAAATATCATGATCGACAAGAATTCAATTACGATTCATTTTCCTTATCAAATGGCAAAGGAAACATTTGAAAACAAAGGATTGCATTCAAGATTAAAAGAAGATCTTTTAAAGGAATGCGGCGTAGAATTTAAATTGAACCTTTTATATGAACAAAAACTAAGCAACGATGACTTTTTGGAAAAAAACGAGAAAGAAGAACTAAATACGGTTCGAACTGTTGCAGCGGCAGTCAATCGAAGTATAAAAAAACCTAAAAAAAAGGAATCATCACTTTCCTATGGCAGAAAAATCAAAGGAGAGCCTCAAGATATCCAAAGTTTAACTTCAGATTCTTACGAAGCGGTAATTAAAGGAAAAATTTATAATGTGGAAAGCAGAGAGACAAAATCCAAAAAAATTATCGTTATTTTCGACATCAATGACCAATCAGGAGCTACAATCTGCAAATTATTTTTGAAACCAGAAAAATATGAAGAAATAAAAGAATTATTTACAGAAGGCAATTCCTTAAAAGTAATGGGTAATATGCAATACGATAGTTTCAGCAACTATAATTGTATTATGGTTCGATCCATAGAATCTGCAAGCATAGCAGACCGCAGAGATTTATCGCCTGATAAACGTATAGAACTTCATGCTTACACTCAGTTTAGTGCTTCAAATGGTTTTATTTCTCCAAAAGCTTTGATAAAAGAATTAGAAAATTGGGGTCATGAAGCTGTAGGAATTACGGACCAAGGAGTTGTACAGGCTTTTCCAGATATAGCTGATGCCGTTAATGGTAAAAATATTCGGGCCCTTTACGGAATGGAAATGAAACTTTTAGAAGATTATATACGAATCTTCACAAAAAAAGAAGAGGAAAATTCTTTTAATACATTTGTAGTTTTCGATATCGAGACAACAGGACTTTCCAGCAGAAACGATCGGATTACAGAAATCGGTGCTGTTAAAATAATCGACGGAAAAATTACAGAGGTCTATAATCAGCTTGTCAATCCTGAAAAAAATATTCCACCGAAAATTGTTGAACTGACAGGGATTACAAATGCGATGGTTGAAAACGAGCCTGTAATCGACAAAGTACTGCCAGAGTTTCTAGACTTTGTAGGAGATTCTATTCTTGTAGCTCATAATGCTGATTTTGATACAGCTTTTATTTTCGAAAACTGCAGAAGACTTTCTATCTCTTGGAGCAGATCTTTTATCGATACTTTAGCTTTGGCAAGAGCTCTATATCCGGAATTAAGAAATCACAAACTAAACACATTAACAAAACACTTAGAAGTAAAACTTGAAAATCACCATAGAGCGTCAGACGATGCAAAAGCTACAGCGAATATATTTCTAAAAATGATCGACTTTCTTTCTGAGAAAAACATCAAATTAGATGAAAATATAAATCAGCTGGATACAGAATGGCCAAAATCTAAAAATGAAAGCCATAACGCTTTATGCTATGCAAAAAACTATACAGGTTTAAAAAATTTATACAAGATGGTATCTGAATCATCATTACATTATTTTTTCAAAACTGGAGGAGTTCCCAAGTCTATCTTAGAGAAATACAGAGAAGGACTAATAATTGGAAGCGGAAACAGCAATGGCGAACTTTACAAAGCAATACTAAATAAAGAAACTGAGGAAACAGTTAAAAAAATAGCATCCTTTTACGACTTTTTAGAAATTCAGCCGATTAATCAAAATTTAAGCTTATTAAAACGTGGCAAGGCATCTGACAGAAATGAGCTTATTGAAATTAATAAAAAAATAACCGGGATCGGTGAGGAGTTGAATATTCCAGTAGCAGCAACAGGTGATGTTCATTATTTAAATTCAGAAGATTTCGTGTTTAGAAATATTATCCTAGAAGGTCAAGGCAATCGTAATTTAGAAGAAGAAGGCTATTACTATCTTCGAACTACAGAAGAAATGCTGAAGGAATTCGATTATCTGGGAAGTGATAAAGCTCGGGAAGTTGTAATTGATAATACACACAATATAGCAGAGCAAATTGAAGATCTAAAGCCGATACCGGATGGAACATTTCCTCCAGTAATTGAAGGTTCGGATGAAGAACTTAAAAATCTTACTTATACGAAAGCATACAATATTTACGGAAACCCATTGCCGGAACTGGTAGAAAAACGTATTGATAGAGAACTGACATCAATTATTTCAAACGGCTATGCGGTTTTATATATTATCGCTCAAAAACTTGTTAAGCGATCAAATGAAGACGGCTACCTTGTCGGATCCCGTGGTTCCGTTGGTTCTTCCTTAGTTGCTTTTTTAGCGGATATTACGGAAGTAAATTCTCTGCCACCTCACTATATTTGTTCGGAATGCAATCACTCTGAATTTATTCTAGACGGTTCTTATGGATCCGGTGTGGATTTGCCAGATAAAATCTGTCCAAAATGCGGAACTTTAATGAAAAGAGATGGCTTTGATATCCCCTTCGAAGTTTTCTTAGGCTTTGAAGGGGACAAAGAACCAGATATCGACCTCAACTTTGCAGGGGAATATCAGTCTACAGCCCATGAATACACAGAAGAAATGTTCGGTAAAGGCAAGGTATTTAGAGCAGGCACAATTACGACTATTGCAGAAAATACTGCTTTTGGATACATCAAAAAATATTTTGAAAAGAGAGAAGTCAATCTCCATCCTGCAGC
Source organism: Gallicola sp. Sow4_E12 (assembly GCF_052116305.1). NCBI lineage: Bacteria > Bacillati > Bacillota > Tissierellia > Tissierellales > Peptoniphilaceae > Gallicola > Gallicola sp. Sow4_E12. The sequence continues at coordinate 146,432 of NZ_JBQKLI010000001.1, forward strand.
CGTCAGACGTTATCAAAGGGGGATAGTCGGTGTTAAACGTTCTACCGGACAGCATCCTGGCGGAGTTATGGTTGTGCCACGAGATAAAGATATTACTGATTTTTGTCCGATTCAGCATCCTGCAGATGATATAAATTCCGATATTATTACAACACATTTCAACTATCAGTCAATCAGCGGCAGGATTCTGAAACTAGATCTTTTAGGCCATGATGTTCCTACGATAATTAAGATGCTGAGCGATCTGACAGGAGTAGATGCTATCAATATTCCAATGGACGATCAAGAAACAATGGAAGTTTTTAGATCTGTGGAAAGCTTGAACATGAAATATGATGCAAGCGAAATGGAAGTAGGAACGTTAGGTATTCCTGAGTTCGGTACAGGTTTTGTTCGACAAATGCTCAAGGACACAAGACCGACCACTTTTTCTGAATTAGTCCGTATTTCCGGCTTGTCTCATGGTACAGATGTGTGGCTTAATAATGCCCAAGATCTTATTAGAGAGGGGAAAGCTGTACTGAAAGAAACAATATGTACAAGGGATGATATTATGCTTTTCTTGATTTTAAAGGGATTAGACAATAAAAAAGCCTTTAAAATCATGGAAACTGTTCGAAAGGGAAGACCCCTCGACCCAGAGACGATTCAATATATGGAAGAGTACGACTTGCCGTCTTGGTATATCGATTCTTGTAAAAAGATACAATATCTATTTCCAAAAGCCCATGCAGTAGCCTACAATCTTATGAGTTATCGTATAGCTTATTTTAAAGTGCATTATCCAGAAGCTTTTTACGCGACTTATTTTACGATTAAGATTGCAGATTATCCTGGAAATCTTGTGGCTAAAGGAATAGAAGCCATAAAAGATGAAATGGAACGAATAAAATCTTTAGGAAATGATGTTTCTCCTAAGGAAAAATCGGTATATAATTTATTAGAAGTAATAGAAGAAATGTATGCAAGAGGGATAGAATCGAAGCCTGTGAGTTTTAAACACTCAGACAAGCTGCGCTTCACTGTACCGGAAAAAGGGTTTATTCAGCCCCCTTTTAGAGCGTTAGAAGGGGTTTCTGATTCTCATTCCATCTCAATATACAAAGAGGCTCAAAACGATGAATTTATTTCGATTCAAGAGCTTGTCAAGAGAACCAAGATCAATAAAGTAGCAATAGAAGCTTTAAGAGAACATGGTACATTGGACGGACTGCCAGAAACAAACCAAATGAGTTTTTTATAAACTAAGGAGAATTTATGTCGGAGAAACTTGTTTATACTATAAATGACGAAAATATGATTCACCAAATATTTGGTGATTTAGATAAAAACAAAAGAATAATAGAAAACAGCTTTAATGTTGTGATGAAAATTAATTCAGAAGGAATAGAAATTATCGGCGAAAAAGAAAAAGCTGAGAAAACTTATGAATTGATCGAGCAATTAGTTCGGATTATAAAAAAACAGCCTCTTACGGATCAACAGCTGAATTACACAATTGATTCGGTTTTGATTGGAAAAGGGGAGGAATTGGAGAAATTATTGGAAGAGCCGATCAGTTATACTGCATCAGGTAAGATCTTACGGGCAAAAACATTAGGACAATATAAATATATCAACGCGATTAAAAAAAATGATATCGTATTTGGAATTGGTCCAGCAGGTACAGGTAAAACTTATCTGGCCATGGCAATGGCGATTAAGGCTTTTAAAAACAATGAAGTCCGCCGTATTATTCTTACAAGACCTGCAGTAGAGGCAGGAGAGAGCTTAGGTTTTCTACCGGGTGATCTCCAAGAAAAAATAGATCCTTATTTAAGACCTCTTTATGACGCATTGTTTGATATTCTTGGATTTGAAAATTATCAAAGACTAGTAGAAAAGGGTTTGATTGAAGTAGCCCCCTTAGCCTATATGAGAGGAAGAACATTAGACGACTCCTATATTATATTAGATGAGGCGCAAAACACTACGTCACAGCAGATGAAGATGTTTTTAACACGAATCGGATATGGATCCAAAGCTGTTATTACCGGTGATATTACTCAAGTAGATTTGCCTAGGGGAAAAAAATCTGGATTAGTCAGCGCATCTAATATTCTTAAAGATATAAAGGGAATAGAATTTATGACCTTCAAAAAAGAAGATGTTGTTCGCCATCCCTTAGTTCAAAGAATAATTGAAGCTTATGAAAAGGACGATAAATAATGAATATCATGTTTGAAGACAGGCAGGACATAAAAATCGAAGACAGTATCCTCTCAATAATGATTGACTCTATCCAGAAAACCTTGGAGGAAGAACGTCTATCTTTAGATAAAGAGGTCTCTGTTTCTTTTGTAAATAATGATGAAATACAAGCTTTAAACAGAGAATATAGAGATATTGATCGAGAAACAGATGTTTTATCCTTTCCTGTAGATTTTGAATTTGCTATAGATGGAGAAGATAAGCCCCTTGGAGACGTAATAATCTCTGTTGAAAAAGCAAAAGAGCAAGCAGAAGAGTTTGGTCACAGTCTTTTAAGAGAAATGGTTTATTTAACCATCCATTCGATGCTTCATCTGCTAGGCTATGATCATTTAGAGGAATCGGATAAAAAGATCATGAGAGAAAAAGAAAAGGCAATCGTACGAGCAGTGGGTATATATAAGAACAGCTGATTAATTAAAGAAAGCAGAGGTGAAATTATGGAATATCTAAAAGAGGACATCCTTAAAAAGGCAATCGAGGCGAAAGAGCATGCATATGCACCTTATTCAAAATTTCATGTAGGAGCCGCGGTTTTAACAGAAGATGGAAATATTTATACAGGATCAAATATTGAAAATTCCAGTTATCCGGCTACCATCTGTGCAGAACGGGTTGCAATAAGTACCGCAGTACATTCCGGTTCTAAGAAAATAAAAATGCTGGCGATTGCAGGAGATTCAGATTATACACATCCATGTGGAATCTGCAGACAAGTCCTTGTAGAATTTTCGGATAAAGAAACTTTGGTTATTGTTGGAAAAGATACTCATAATTTTAAAGTCTATAGTGTAAATGAACTGCTGCCTTATGCTTTTACAAAAGAAGATATTGGAGAAGAAGATGTTTAAATCAGGATTTGTCACAGTTGTCGGTCGTTCTAACGTTGGGAAATCGACTTTATTAAATCATATAATGGAACAAAAATTATCTATAGTCACAAATAAAGCTCAGACTACGAGAAGTAGAATTCAGCTGATCTTTACAAATGAAGAAATGCAGGTTATATTTATCGATACTCCAGGGATACAAAAACCTAAAAATAAATTAGGGGAATATATGCTGGATATTTCTGAATCTGCTTTAAAAGATGTAGATATTATTACCTATGTTGTCGATATAAGCGATACAATAGGGGAAAACGAAAACTATATATTGGAAAAATTACAGTCTCTAGACCAGAAGATTATACTTGTGATCAATAAAATGGATCTTGTCTCTGAAAATAAGCTGGAAGAAATTGTTGAAATGTACAAGAAATATAACATATTTGAAAGTATCATTCCGATTTCTGCATTAAACGGCAGAAATATTCACTTGTATCTAGAAGCTCTGTATCGTAATTTAGAGGAAGGGCCTATGTTTTATCCGGAAGATGCGATTACAGATCAAACAGAGCGGACCATTGTGTCAGAATTAATTCGAGAAAAGGCGCTTCTTTTTCTTAAAGATGAAATTCCTCATGGTATAACTGTTACAATTGAATCTATGAAAGAAAGAAATAATCGTAAACTAATGGATATTGATGCAACTATAGTTGTCGAAAAAAAATCACATAAAGGAATGGTTATCGGCAAAGGCGGAAAAATGATTCAAAAAATCGGTTCAACTGCTCGTGTTGATATCGAGAAGTTTTTAGACGAAAAAGTAAATCTTCAACTATGGGTTAAGATAGACGAAAATTGGCGAGCTAACGAACAGAAATTAAAGAGACTTGGTTTTCATAAATGATAGAGTTGAAAAACATTCATGGAATCGTTGTTAATTCTATGAAATATAAAGAAAATAACCTGATTCTAAAGCTATATACCAGAGAATTAGGCATGGTTTCTTTATTGGTTCGAAACAAAAAAAATTTTCTGCCGTTATCCTATGAGGTCTTTGCAGAAAGCTGTTTTACTTTAGAAAGAGGTAAAAATTTTTATTATTGTACAGATTATGAGTTAATTAATTCTCACTATGAAATTAGACATAATATAAAAGTTTATAGCTTCATTAATTTATTTGTAAATATCATTGAACTATCAATTATGGAAAATATGGTTGACTATAAATCCTATGATCTTTTTATTAAGACTTTGGATTTTATAAAAATTTCAGAAGATGATTTCTTAAATATTGTTAATGGTTTTTTAATTAAATATATAAGTTTTCAGGGGTTTAAACCTCTGTTGAATCTAGAGCTGCTAAATAGTTGTTCGGATTTTATCTTTTCATTGGAAGAGGGAATATTTATCGGTTTAGAGGACAGTAAAGTAAAACATAATGAGATAGTATTCAGAAAATATGAACTAGAATATCTCTATGCTTTACTGTATAATAGACTAGAAATTCTAGGAAAATTTGATATAGACATATATTCAAAAGAAAAGATATTTAATTCTTTGATTGAGTATATCAAATATATTTATGATATACCGCAATTGCATTCTATGAACTTTATAGAAAGGATGTGTCTATCTGAAAAATGGAGAAAACAACATGGTAAATGATTTATTATTAGAAATGGGTATTGAAAACTTCCCTACGGAATTAACGGGTCTAGTTAAAAGAGTTTTAGATGAAGAGTTTTCAAAATGTCTTTACTCTAACCATATTCATTTCGATAAAATAACAGTAGAATCAACGAAAAAACGAATTGTTTTAATCGTTCAAAATCTGCAAGATACAGATACTGAAATAGAGAGTTTAGTTTCTTTTTTTAAAGAAACTATTCCTAAGATTATATCGAATGTTACAATTCCAATCTATAATGAAGTCGATTCAAGAAAATGTCATTTCATCCACTATATAACTTGGATACAATGTGTTTTTCATGATAAGTTAATCCATTTTGATCAAACGGATGATATATATGAATATAAGTCTGATCGAAAAGAGTACTTTCAGATAGATTCTATACAAGATTATAGAGAGACATTAGAGAATAATTCTATTTTGCTAGAACTGGAAAAGAGAAAGAATCAGCTTTCTATCAAAGCGAATAAATTAGTACGCGAACATGGAGACAATTTATACCGACCAAAAAAATTAATCAATTTATACAGCAATATATATGATTATCCGAAACCACAACTTGGAAGATTTGATGCACGTTATTTAGCCTTGCAGGATGAAATTATTCATACGATTTTAAGAAATGAATTCCAAGTAATCTCTGTTATTGATGACAATAACGCCTGTTCTGATTACTTTGTAGCTATAGCAGAATATGAAAACAATGTTAATATAGATCAGTATACAAATAAAATAAATACTCGACTGGAAGAAGTAAGAACTCTATTATTAGAAGATTTAGATAGACCCTTAGAAACATATGTCGATGAATTGGAAAATATAGAATATTTAAATTTTGGAAATTATAAAGATAAAACAAAAAGACTAGAAACCTACTCAAAAATAATTGCTGAAGAACTTGGTGTAGGAAAAGAGACAATAGCAAATACTGAACGGTTGGCACTGCTGTCAAAAGCAGATTTAGGAACGAAGGTTGTACGAGAGATTCCCATTCTAAGGGGAACTATAGGTATGATCTATGCAGCAGAACAAGGGGAGAGGGAGATTATCGCTAAAGGCATATGCGAGCATTATCAGCCGTCTTTTTCTGATGAAGAACTTCCTGCTACCACATCTGCAAAAATAGTCGCATTCGTTGATAAATTAGATGAAATAATAACACTATATGTTATGAGAGAACAGACTCAAGAATTAGACCCGTTGTTGGTACGGGCAAATGCATTGGGAATTATTGATATTGTCCTCGGTTCAAAATGGACATTGAATATTGAAAAGACAATTTTGGACGGATTGTTTACATTATTAAAACATTCTGATGTGCCAATAAATCATAAAAAATTAATGCAGCCGTTGATTAATATTATCAAAATTAATTTCAAAGATAATCTGATTCGCAAAGGACATAAATTTTATATCATTGATGGTATTATGGAAGATGCAGACTTTGATCTCTATGATATTTATAATCGAGTAAAAGCTATGACTGCTATTACTGAAAGTTCAGACAATGATTTTTTACGATTTATTATTCTTTTAAATGATTACGAAAAGGAATATTTAAATACAGACAAAGATTATGAATTTACTGCAGAAATTATAGAATGGCAAGAATTGTATGAAAAAAAACAATATAATGATTTTTTCCAATCCGTTGAAGAATTCAGGAAAAAAAACGAAACGACTATTAAAATGATATTGTCAAAAGAAATTGATCATAATGAAAGTTATGATAATATTATAATACCGCTAAACCGGATGATACGTTCGATCTATGATATAGATGCAGTATTTATCCCAGATTAGGAGGGCTTTTTTGAAAGAAAAACAGATTATACTGATTTCCGATTCTACGGGAGAGACAGCAGAACATATTATGAAGGCAATACTTGTACATTTTGACATTCAAGAGACAAATATCATTCGAAGCAATAAAGTCAATAGTACAGAAAAAATAGATGAATTGTTCACAAATACAGGTGAAGAGGTCTTGGTTTTTTCAACTTTAATTGAAGAAGAGCTGATCAATCATCTTAAAGAAAAAGTAGAAGAAAATCATTACAAACTTGTAGATCTCTTAGCAGATCCTCTTCAGATAACTGCGGACTTTTTAAAGCAGGAACCTAAAAGGGAAATTGGGTTGAGAAGACAGCTTTCAGAAGATTATTTTCATAAAATCGAATGTGTTGAATTTACTGTTAAATATGATGATGGCAAGGATCCTAGGGGAATACCAAAAGCTGATATAGTTATTATAGGTGTATCCCGGACTTCAAAAACACCTGTTTCGCTAAATCTTGCTTTTAAGAACTTTAAAGTATGTAATATCCCTTTAATCCCAGAAATAGAAGCACCAGAAGAACTTTTTAAAATCGATCCTAAAAAAATCGTAGGTTTGATTATTAATCCCGACAAATTAAATGCGATTAGAATTGAAAAGTTAAAGATGATGGGTTTATCAGGTGATGTAGAATATGCGAATGACAATCGCATTCATGAAGAACTTGATTATGCTATTGATATAATGAATAAAATAGGATGCGATATTATAGATGTTTCTGATTTTACAATCGAAGAAACCGCTAAAGAAATTCTAGTGCAGCTTGATTTATTGAATAAATAGTTCAAAAGCACCTTTATACAGGTGCTTTTTTGGTGGAAGATTAGTGTTCTACAAATATATGATAAAATAGACAGAGTTGGTTAAAATATAAATGGAGTGAATATGGAAACGATAAATAATAAAAAATATACGATAGCAACTTTTGGCTGTCAGATGAATGAACATGATTCTGAAAGAATAGCTGCTATTTTAGAAAATATGGGATATACCAAAACAGATAATTATGATAATAGCGATTTTATTATCTTCAATACTTGTTTAGTACGTGAAAATGCAGAATTAAAGGTCTACGGACAAATCGGAGCATTAAAGAAATGGAAAAGAGAACATCCGGATGCTTTATTGGCAATATGCGGGTGCATGATGCAGACTGGTGAGGCGAGGGATGTAATTTTGAAGAAACATCCTCAAGTAGATATTATTTTCGGTACATCAAATATAAATTCTCTCCCAGAGCTGATGGATACACATAAAAGAACAGGGAAAACTGCAATGGATATTAGCAGAACGGATTCTATAGACGATCAGTTCGACATGATCCGATCCCATCCAAGTATCGGTTATGTAAATATTATGACAGGGTGCAATAATTTCTGCAGTTATTGTATTGTACCTTATGCTAGAGGCAGAGAAGAAAGCAGATCCCCTGAAAGTATTATTAAAGAAGTGCAATTTATGGCTAAAGAAGGCTATAAGGAAATAACTCTTTTAGGTCAAAATGTAAATAGTTACGGCAAAGATAAAGACTCTACTGTCAGCTTTCCTGAGTTATTAGAAGAGATAAATAAAATTGAAGGTATTGAACGAATTCGATTCTTAACAAGCCACCCTAAAGATTTATCTGATGAACTAATAGAAAAAATGGCAACATTGGATAAAGTGTGTGAAAACCTCCATCTACCATTTCAATCTGGAAGCAATGCAGTGCTAAAAGCAATGAACCGAAAATATACTAGAGAAGACTACTTGAAACTCATTAAGAAACTAAAAGACCGTATACCCGGTATTAGTTTATCTACAGATATTATAGTAGGTTTTCCAGGCGAAACAGAAGAAGATTTTCAAGACACTTTAGATTTAGTAAAAGAAGTAGAATATGAACAAGGATTTACCTTTTTATACAGCATACGTCCAGGTACGAGAGCTGCAGAAATGAAAAATCAAATTCCCGATGATGTTAAACAAGATCGATTTCAGCGATTATTAGATACAATGTATCCTATATTTTTCGAAAAAAATAAAGAATATTTGGATACTATTCAAGAAGTTATGGTAGAAGGTACCAGTAAAAATGATCCCTCTATTCTAGCAGGAAGAACACGAACTTTTAAATTGGTCCATTTTAAGGGAGATGAAGACTTGATTGGAAAATTAGTCAATGTCCATATTACTGAAAATAATTCATTTGCATTGAAAGGCGAAATGGTTAACTAAGGAGGTTCAAATGGCTTATACTCCTATGATGCAGCAGTATTTAGATTTAAAAGAAAAAAATCCAGACTGCATCCTCTTTTTTCGTTTAGGAGATTTTTACGAAATGTTTTTTGAGGATGCAAAAGTAGCTTCTCGCGAATTGGAGATTGTAATGACGAAAAGAGACTGCGGGGATAATCAAAAATGTCCTATGTGCGGTGTGCCTCATCATGTTGCTGATATTTATATTTCAAAATTAGTTTCCAAAGGCTATAAAGTTGCAATCTGCGAGCAGATGGAAGATCCGAAACTTGCCAAAGGGCTTTTAAAAAGGGATATTATTCGAATCATTACTCCAGGTACCGTTATTAATTCAGAATCCATTGATCATGATTTAAATAATTATTTAATGAGCCTTGTGAACATTGATGGGATATACGGCATATCCTATTGTGATATCACCACTGGAGAGATCCAATTCACAGAAATTCCTTCTAGTGCTAATCAAGGCAATGATATAGAAAACGAAATTACTAGAATTCAGCCGGTTGAGATTATTTACGATGAAGAAAATATAGACGAGAGCACAATCCAACACTTAAAAAATCAATACCAAATAACTTTTACCAAAAACACATTAGCAGTATCCGAGAATCCCCTTAAAGATCTGGAAAATTATTTTTCAGTCGACGGTTTAAGAGTATATCAAAATAAAATTACAGGTCTGTCAGCGTTAAATTATATCTTAAGATTTGTTTATAAATACCAAGAAGATAAGCTTCTCCATCTCAAGAATCCTCGATATTATGAATATAAAGAGTATCTTGATATTGATGCGCACAGCATAGTAAATCTTGAAATCTTAAAAAATTTATATACAAAAACTAAAAAGGGTTCTCTTTTTGATGTATTGGATAAAACACAAACATCTATGGGATCACGATTATTAAGATCGTATCTTGAGCGGCCTTTAATGAATCGAGAAACTATATTATATCGACAGCAATATGTAGAAGCCTTTTATAATAGTCAGGAACTAAATGGAAATCTTCAAGAAATTTTAAAAGATATTTATGATTTGGAGAGAATTATTGGTAAATTAGCTTATTCTAAAGCTAATGGGAGAGATCTGCTATCTTTAAAAAATTCAATCTTTTTACTGCCTCAGCTTAAAGAACTTCTTATTCACTCAGAGACCACAGTATTAGAGAACACTGGAAATCAAATTGATACTTTAGAAGATCTATATCAGTTGATACATGCATCTATAGTTGAAGAACCGCCTATTAATATAACGGAAGGAAATTTAATCAAAGACGGCTTCAATAAAAAGTTAGATAAAATTCGAAATAATAAAGTAGAAGGACAAAAAAGGCTGATCGAATTTGAACAAAGGGAAAAGAACCGACTGAATATTAAGAATTTAAAAATTGTTTTTAATAAAAAACTTGGATATTTTATCGATATAACAAAGAGCCATTTGTCAAAAGTACCTGAAGAGTATATAAAAAAACAGACATTAACAAATTCTGACCGATTTATAACTTCTGAACTTTTAGAAATTCAGAGTATGATTTTAGATTCTGAAAATGAGATCTCAGAGCTTGAATATAGCATCTTTAATTCAATTCGAGAAGAAGTTTTAGACAAAATGGATAGAATTAAACAAACATCTCAAATTATTTCCTTCTTAGATGTTGCTAGTTGTTTAGCTTTTATTTCCAAGAAAAATAATTATACAACACCCCAATTGAATAATGTGGGTATTATGGATATTGTAGACAGCCGCCACCCGGTCGTAGAGCAAAGCATTGGAAAAGAAAACTTTATAGCCAATAATATTACCATAGGCAATGGAAGAGATAATATTCAGATAATCACCGGTCCTAATATGAGCGGTAAATCAACCTATTTAAGACAGATCGCTTTGGTCGTCGTAATGGCTCAAATCGGATCTTTTGTTCCATGCGAAACGGCAAATATATCCATTGTCGATAAAATATTTACTCGTATCGGGGCATCAGACAATTTATACAGCGGCGAGTCTACATTCATGGTTGAAATGAATGAAATGAGCAATATTCTTCGAAATGCAACTACAGATAGTCTGCTTATTTTAGATGAAGTCGGCAGAGGTACTAGCACCTTCGACGGTTTAAGTATAGCCTGGTCCATCTTAGAATATATTTCAAAAAATATAAAAGCAAAGACACTCTTTGCTACACATTATCACGAATTGACAGAATTAGAACATGTATTAAAAAATGTGGTAAATTTAAAAATACAAATCGAAGAATATAAAGACGATATTATCTTCTTAAGAAAGATCATTAAAGGAAAATCAGACAAGAGTTATGGGATCGAGGTTGCAAAACTAGCAGGGCTTCCTCCAGTGATAATAAAGCGTGCGAAAGAACTGCTAAATAAAATTGAAGAAAAAGAATTTACAAAAAACGATAAAAATTCAAATAATATTCAAACTATCAGCGAAAATCAAATGGACTTCAATAAAGTTAAAGAGCTGAGGTTTATTGAAGAAATAGTAGATGTAGATATTCATAATTTAACACCGCTTCAAGCTATGGATAAATTAAATTCGCTAATAGAGAAAGCAAAAACGATAGGGGGTGAGTAATTCATGATCGAGCTATTATCTTCAGAGACGATACAAAAAATTGCTGCAGGAGAAGTAATCGAGCGGCCGGGATCTATCGTAAAAGAGTTGGTTGAAAACTCTATAGATGCGAAAGCAGATTCCATTACTGTTGAAATTAAAGATGGAGGCAAGTCCTTTATACAAATCATAGATAATGGTTCCGGCATCCATAAAGATGATCTGTTGATGGCTTTTAAGAGGCATGCTACATCGAAACTTAAGGAATTCGATGATCTATATCAAATTTATTCTTTAGGTTTTCGTGGAGAAGCATTAGCAAGTGTTGCTGCCGCCGCTGATGTTAGCATCAAAACAAAAACAGAAAATGAAACAGCGGGCGCCTTCTTAAATATTCATAACGGTATTTTTTCAGCTATAACACCGATTGCGATGAATAGGGGAACTGTACTTACAATAACCAACCTTTTTGAGAGTATTCCTGTTCGAAAAAAATTCCTTCGAAAAGACAGTACGGAAGCAAATATTATCACAAATATGATGTATCGTTTTGCCCTTTCGAATACTAATATCAGTTTCAAATATATTAAAGATAATCGAGTTGTTTTTGAAACTGTACAAGGAAGTCTAAAAGAAAATCTTCGTGAATTGTTCGACAGTTCTCTAGTTGATAATATGGTGGAGATTAATATAAAAAACAAAAACTATCATTTTTCTGGATTAACTTCAAATAATAACTATTATCGAGGAAATCGAGGATTACAATATCTTTTTATAAATGGCAGATATGTAGAAAACAAAGATATACAGCGGGCTGTTGAAGACAATTACACGAGCGTAATACCCAATGGAAAATATCCGGTATTTCAGCTTTTCTTAGAAATTTCTCCTTCTTTAATTGATGTTAATATTCACCCGAATAAACAAAAAGTAAAAATCAATATTATCGATGATATATTAAGAGATATCAAAGAAGAATTTGCTAAACAGCTTAAATCAGGTATTGAAATTCCCGGTATTGATATAAGGAAAAAAGCCCCTGAGGTTAAAAGATTAGAAAATATTGCTGCAGATCAAGAAAAAGAAATTATTGAAAAAGTATACGGAAAAAAAGATTCCTTAACAAAAGACAGTTATAATTTATTCAAACCTAATCATCAGATAAACGATAAAAAAATAGAAAGAATCCTCCCCTTAGAAGAAAATCAAGAACTTTTGATAGAGGATACAAAAATAATTTCAAAGCCCTTAGTGAAAAAATTTCATGTGGAAGAAAAAGAAATCCCTTATTCTTCCTCTCAGATTAATTTTCATCAAGATGAAACAGAAGATAAACGCCTAGAGAAACCTGCCTTTCCAAAATTGGATAACTGTACAATTATAACTGTACTATACGATACTTATATTTTATTTAAGGAAACAGGCAAAGAAAATCTGTATCTCCTAGATCAGCATGCAGCTCATGAAAGAATTCTATTTGAAAAATTTACTGAAAATTATAAGAATAATAGCATTTCTTCCCAACAATTGATTTCACCTGTAATTCTTACTATGAAAGAAGATGAAATCAGAGCCTTTGAAGAGAATAGAAGTATATTTGAAAGGCTAGGGTATGAACTGGATCTTTTCGATGACTCTCATTTAATTTTAAGGGCTTTCCCAGTAGTTTTAGGAAACATCGAAGGGGAGAAGCTGCTTATTGAAATATTTGATTCTTTTGGAGGCAGTGATAAAGACATTGATTCCCTTCGAAATAAAATTATAATGAAATCTTGCAAAGCTGCAGTGAAAGCAGGCGATCATCTTTCTGCTCTTGAAATAGAATCATTATTAAAACAGCTTTCTGCAGCAGAATACCCCTTTACTTGCCCCCATGGGAGGCCTACATTGATTCAAATTACAAAAACAGATATTGAAAAAATATTCAGCAGGATAAAATAATGAAAAAAGCAATTATTATTGTAGGTCCAACAGCAGTTGGAAAAACAAAATTAAGTATAGAGTTAGCAAAAGTATTAAACAGTGAAATCATATCTGCAGATTCTATGCAGATTTATAGGGGAATGGATATTGGAACAGCAAAAGTAAAGGAAAATGAAAAAGAAGGGATTAAACATCATCTTATAGATGTTATAGATCCCGATCAGAATTTTTCTGTAAATGATTTTCAAGAAAAAGCATTTACTATTATAGAGCATCTAAATAAAAAAAATATAATCCCAATTATAGCTGGCGGAACAGGTTTATATATAAATTCTCTAGCCTATAAGCTCCATTTTCAAAAGACAAAAGCTGACACAGGTATTCGAAAAAAATGGAATAAAAAAGCAGAGCAATATGGTCTTTCCTATGTTTATGATCATCTAAAAAAAATTGACCCAGATTCCGCAAAAAGAATTGATTCAAGAAATGCCCATCGCATAATAAGGGCTATAGAAGTATATGAATCAAGCGGAAGGCCCATGTCAACGGAATATAATAAAGAATTATCCGAGAATGACAGTTATGATTTTATAATGATCGGCTTAAATACAGATCGCGAAACTCTTTATGAACGTATTAACCAACGAGTAGATCTGATGTTGGAAGAAGGTTTAATTGAAGAAACTCAACAATTAATAAGAAGATACGACCCGAATTCTCATGGATTTAAAGCGATCGGTTATCGTGAAGCAATTGATTATTTATACGGTAAAACCACCAAGGACGAAATGATCCATTTGATAAAAAGAAATAGTCGAAGATATGCTAAACGACAGCTTACATGGTTTCGAAGAGATAGACGCATTATATGGTTCGATTTAGTTAAAGATTATGAACATAACTATAAAAAAATAGAAAATCTGATTAAATAAAAAGTAGGTAATATTTTGGATAAAGAATGGCTAGATTTATATAATATAGAAAATGATATCTATGAAGAAGTAAAAGAAATCGATAAATCAATAAAAAAAGACTTTTACTTATTAGATGAAATAGAAGAATATAATACTTTTAAGGTTTTGAATGCATTTCATGAGGAAAAATTATCCTCTACGGATTTTAAAGGAACTACCGGTTACGGATATGGCGACGACGGAAGAGATAAAGCTGAAAGAATATTTGCTCGAATATTTAAATCGGAAGATGCGCTTGTCCGCCCTAGTATAGCATCGGGTACTCATGCCTTAGCATTATGTTTAAACGGCATACTGCTTCCTGGAGACCATCTGCTGTCTATTTCAGGTACTCCATATGATACAATGCAGCAGGTTATAGGAATCACAGGAGACGAGCCCTGTACTCTAATAGAACAGGGGATAGAGTATTCTGAAGTTCCATTAAACGGGAATAAACTTCAAGGGGATAAGATTCTTAAAGAGGTCAGAACTAATACGAAACTATTGTTAATTCAAAGATCGACAGGCTATAGTCTTCGTTCTGCAATATCTTTAGAAGATATGGAAAAAATAATTGGAATAATTAAAGAGAAATATCCGAATATTATTATTATGGTAGACAACTGCTATGGAGAATTTACTCAAAAAAAAGAACCTATTGAAATTGGAGCCGATCTTTGTGCAGGTTCATTAATTAAAAATTTAAGCGGCGGCATCGCCGTTTCTGGCGGTTATATTGTGAGCTCGCATAAAATCATTCAAAGAATTGCCAATCGTCTTACTGCACCAGGACTAGGAAAAGAAGTAGGTCTCTCTTTCAATACGACACGATTAACTCTTCAAGGTCTGTATTTTGCACCAAAAGTTGTCATGGAAGCGATGAAAGGCAGCAAGCTGTTTGCACTCGCTTTTCATAAAAAAGGCTATAAAACAATACCAGATATCCATGAAGAAAGATACGATATTATACAAGCAATAATATTAAAGGAACCTGAAAAAGTTATTCAATTTTGTCAATCTATTCAAAAAGCAGCTTCAGTAGACTCATATGTTTCGCCTCAGCCTTGGCCAATGCCTGGTTATGAGAATGAAATTATAATGGCATCTGGCAGCTTTATTGACGGGTCGTCTATCGAACTAAGTGCCGATGGCCCGCTAAGAGAACCGTACTGTGTATACTACCAGGGGGGATTGTCTTATTATCAATGCAAATTGGCATTAATGATGGTTCTGCAGAATCTAAAAAACAATAATTTATTATAAAAAAACGGCGGGAGAGAATTCTACTCCAGCCGTTTTTTTATAATATTGTAAATTCTATCGGATATCACTTCTATATAATCCAACAACCTTACCAAGTATTTCCACATCTTTTACTAATATTGGATACATACTAGAATTCTCCGGACGAAGCTCTATATGGTCGCTATGTTTATAAAATCTCTTTACCGTTGCCGATTCATCCATCATTGCTACAACGATGTCGCCATTGTTGGCAGTGTTTTGTTTTCTTACAATAATCTTATCCCCGTTTAATATCCCTGCTTCGATCATTGATTCACCTTGAACCGTTAATATAAATAAGGTTCCTTTTGAAGATAGTTCTAAAGGCAGGGGGAAGGTATCCTCAATATTTTCTATAGCGAGTATCGGCATCCCTGCAGTAACTTTTCCAACAATGGGAACGTCGAAAGTATCTTTTTTATTTACTTCATCATCGAATTCATTATCAATAATTTCTAAGGCCCTGTTCTTTTGCGGATCTCGTCGAAGATAACCTTTTTCTTCTAATTTCAAAATATTGCTGTGAACAGTAGATGTAGAATTTATATTTAACCCTTCGCAAATTTCTCTAATTGCAGGAGGATAGCCTCGATATTTTATTTGTCTTTTAATAAAGGTAAATATATCTATCTGACGTTGATTTAAATCATCATACATAAAATTTCCTCCTATCTAGGATATTTATTATCGTTAATTACTTTAACATTATTGTAACATAGAAGGGTTTTATTCGCAAACAATAGTTCGAAATCAATCCTTGACACGATACATATGTTCGTTTATAATTTAAGAAACAGAACAAATGTATCGAACGTTTAGACTATATGGAGGATTTAAAATGAGATTACGTGTAGTAAATAAAACAAGATTTTCAATATTTATTATAGTTTTATTGAGTATTTTATTTTTAACAATGGGATCTTTATTTTTCCAAATAAAATCATACGGTTTAGAAAATAATGAAGATCAAAAATTATATACAGTGGCTTATGGAGACACATTATGGAAAATAGCAGAAGAATACAAATTCGAAAATATAGATACAAGAGACTATATCGCGAATATTAAGCGTTTAAACAACATGAAAAAGGCGGCTGTTATGCCAGGAGAACAATTGATATTACCTTCTGAAAACTAAATCATATTAAAAAAAGATAGCTATATGAAAAGTATAAGACTTTTTCAGCTATCTTTTTTACTGCTTTTAATATTTAAGGGATTTTTGCTTACTGCAGAGCGAAGACCTTCATCATCTAAATGGGTATAAATTTGTGTTGTTGAAACGGATTCGTGACCTAATATTTCTTGAAGAATTCGTATATCAACTTCACCGTACTTGAACATAAGTGTCGCTGCAGTGTGTCTTAATTTGTGAGTAGAATATATGTTTGTGTCAAATCCTGCAATTTTTAAATAGTGTTCGACTCTATGCTGTATAGCTCGAGTACTCAATCGGCTCTTTCGCATACTTAAAAATAATGCAGGCTCATTCTGCACGTCAGGTCTGATTCGCAAATAATCAGTTATTGCTTCCATAGAAGCCTCATTCAAATAGATTGTTCTTTCTTTATCGCCTTTTCCAACAACTTGGAGAGTATTATTAGCTCGAATTTTATCTATATTGATGCTGGCTAATTCTGACAACCGGAGTCCGCAATTGAGGAAAAGGACTAATATCGCTCGATCTCTTGTTCGAAAGATCTCATTTTTCGTGGTTTCTACGGATTGTATAAGCTGTATAGACTCGTCTAATGTGAGATATACTGGATTTCTAGAGCTTTTCGCAGGGGTGTCTAATAGTTCTGCTGGATTGATCTTCATAATTTTTCGTATATTTACTACATATTTAAAGAATGATTTAATAGAAGCTATTTTACGAGCTCTCGTTGAAGTTGAATTATGAGCAACTCGATCTAAGAATGTCATATAGGCATGAATATCTTTTAATGTAATATGCACTAATTCATCCGTCTTGAAATTCAAAATAGAAATTTCTTTAAGAGTTTCGGCATTTACAGTGATAGAATTTTTTGAAGCCGTGATGAATTTTAAAAAATTTGAAATATCATAAGTATATTCTGTAATCGTTCCGTTAGATCTTCCTTTAATGGTGGAAAGATACTCCACATAGTCATTGAGAATGGTAGGGTTCATGTTTTTTTGTCCTTTTTTAGTTTTTGATATATTTTCTATCTATTTTGTCACAAAACTATAATTTTGTGACTATTATTATTTTACTAAAGAGAGCTGTTTAAGTCAAATTTTCTTAAACAGCTCTCTTTATGTGTCTCCCCCGACTTATATTCTATGCATTTTGGTCTTCTAGGTCTTTTATGAATCGCTTAATACGCTTAAAACCTTTTTCGATGATCTCATCGCTTGTTGCATATGATACCCTTATATAATCATCATTACCAAATACAAAACCTGGCAAAAGCGCTACCTCATAATCCGAAAGTAAAATATTCGCCGCGTCAAATGAAGTTTCTATAGGTTTTGATTTATAATGTCGACCTTTTATATGGCTAATGTCAATAAATGCATAAAAAGCCCCTTTTGGGTCCACTACAGACAATAATGGAGTTTTTTCAATTAATTCTTTTATTAAATTTCTTCTTCGAATAAAATGTTTAATCATTTCGGCTTTTGAACCGTCATCATCCTTTAAAGCAGTTAAACCAGCATATTGTGAAATACTTGAAGGGTTGGATGTCATATGAGATTGAAAACTGCTCATAGCTTCTATTATATCTGCATTCGCAGCACAGTAGCCTAACCGCCAACCTGTCATAGCATAAGATTTAGAAAAACCAGAAACGGTTATTGTTAAATTTTTAATATCTTCGTTAAATTTCGCAATACTTATATGTCTTCCTTCATAAACCAAATCTTCATAAATTTCATCAGATAGGACTAGTACATTATTATCCACCGCCCATTCAGCAATTTTTCTTAATTCATCTTCTGTGTAAACTATCCCTAAAGGATTGGATGGATTGTTAATTATTAAACATTTAGTATTTTTTGTCTTATTTTGATCTAATAGTTCTACTGTGATTTTGAAATCATTATCCTTGTTTGTATCTACAATAACAGGAGTTCCATCGCCGATCTTTACCATTTCAGGGTAACTCAGCCAATAAGGTGAAGGTATAATAACTTCGTCTCCTGGATTTAATATACTCATTAGTGCTGTAACTATCGTTTGCTTAGCACCTGTAGATACTATGATATTTTCATTACTATATTCTAAGCCATTAAAATCTTTAAATTTTTTACATATCTCAGATTTTAATTCAGGTATACCTGAAGCAGCAGTATATCGGGTTTTACCTTCATTGATAGCTTTGATAGCACCTTCTTTAATATATTGAGGTGTTTCAAAATCAGGTTCCCCTACTGTAAAATTAACTAGATCAATTCCCTCTTTAATCATTTCTTTTGCTTTTGCGCTAATTGCCAATGTTAGCGAGGGGGCAATATTATTTCCCTTTTCAGATATATACATTTATAGTCCCTTCTTTCTTAGTTGATGCAAATGAATTATAGGTTCTAAGGCTTTATAATTCATCCCATAGTGTCCTAATAACATTTTACCATTATATACTTTACCGTGACAATCAGAACCAGATGTTTTTAATAAATGATATTTATCTGCTAAATGAATATAATAAACAACATCTTGGTATTGGTGTTTTGAATTAACAACTTCCAAGCCGTCTATACCCATTTTAATAATATCAATGACTGTATTTTCATCTTTAATAGTTTTTGGATGGGCCAAAATACTGACCGCTTTATTATCTCGAATAATACGAAGTATTTCTTTCACATCCATAGCTTTTTTATCAACGTAAGCAGGTTTTCCGGGATTTAAATATTTTTGGAATGATTCCTTTAACGATTCTGTATAACCTTTTTCCGCTAAAAGTTCTCCAATATGGCTTCGGCTTAATATTTTTCCTTTTGATTTTCTTTCAACTTCTTCATAAGTAATAGAAAAACCTAAATCCGACAATAATAAGACTGTTTTATGAATTCTACGATTTCGATCTTCTTGTAGTTTCACAGTTAAATCAAGGAGTTCCTTATCATAAGTATCTATAAAATAGGCTAAAATATGTACTTCTTCGTTTTTATAAGTCAATCCAAATTCTATACCGGGAATAAAAAATTCATCGTGTTTCGAATTTAAGTAATATTCTAAATTATCATGATCTGTAATAGAACCCTTCATATCTTCGTTTTTTAATTTAGAAAATATCTCAGATGGAGATAAACATCCATCTGAGTTAGTACTATGTATATGCATATCAAACATAAAAATTACCTCCAAAAAAAAGAAAATGCACCAAAAATTAATTTAGGTGCATTTAATGGATTATTTAGCATACTCTACTGCTCGGGTTTCTCGAATTACATTTACTTTGATTTGCCCTGGATATTCTAATTGATTTTCTATTTCGTTAGCGATATCTCTTGCTAATAGTATAGATTTATTTTCATCAATATTATCAGGCTGAACCATAATACGCAATTCTCTACCTGCCTGCATAGCGAATGAAGTATCAACCCCGTCGAAAGAATTTGCGATTGTTTCTAAATTCTCAAGACGTTTTATATAGTTCTCCAAGGACTCTCTTCGAGCTCCTGGTCTTGCTGCGGAAATAGCATCCGCTGCTTGAACTAAAACAGCTTCTACAGAATTTGGTGCAACATCTCCATGATGGGATTCAATACAGTTAATAACTTCAGGTTTCTCCTTGTAGCGCTTCGCTGCATTTACTCCTAATTCAACATGAGGACCTTCAATTTCATGATCAATTGCCTTTCCGATATCATGGAGAAGACCGCCGCGTTTTGCTAATCGGACATCGGCACCTAATTCAGCTGCGATCATACCTGCAAGATTTGCAACTTCTATAGAATGTTTTAAGACATTTTGACCATAACTTGTTCGATATCTTAGTTTTCCGAGAAGTTTTATAATTTCTGGATGAACACCGTGAACATTTGCTTCATCACAAGCATTTTCACCCTCTTTGCGTATAGTAGCATCTACTTCTGCTTTCGCTTTGCCATACATGTCTTCTATACGTGATGGATGAATTCTTCCATCGGCAATCAGCTTTTCTAAGGTTATTCTTGCAATTTCTCTTCTAACAGGATCAAAGGCAGACAAAACAACTGCTTCTGGTGTATCATCAATGATCAAGTCCACTCCGGTCATCGTCTCGAATACACGAATATTACGCCCTTCACGGCCGATAATTCTGCCTTTCATTTCATCGTTTGGCAGATTTACAACTGTTACAGTAGCTTCTATTACATTATCAGCTGCATATCTTTGGATTGTTGTAGAAATAATTTCCCTTGCATATTCTTCAGCACGATCCTTAGTTTTAGCTTCAATTTCCTTAATAATAGATGCTTGTTCCTGAACTGTTTCTTCCCGTACATTTTCAAGCAAAATTCCCTTTGCTTCATCTGTAGTTAGGTTTGCTACTTTTTCAAGTTCTTGCAATTGCTGGTCTATAATTTCTTGAATCTTCGCTTCTTTTGCTTCCACTTTTTTGATTTCGTTGTTTAATCGTTCTGTTTTCCGATCTAAGGAATCGCTTTTTTTCTCTATATTCAGTTCCTTTTGAACGATACGATCTTCAAGTTTCTTAATTTCTCTACGCTGCTCTTTGTTTTCACTTTCTTGATCAGAACGCAATTTAAGAATTTCACCTTTAGCTTCTACTAAAAGTTCTTTCTTTCGGGAATCAGCTTCTTTTTCAGCATCTTCCAAAATTCTCGCAGAGTATTCTTCAGCGGATGAAATTTGTTTTTCAGCGGAGTTCTTTCGCAATATATAGCCAATTACAAGACCTATTGCCAGTGTAATGATTGCTACGATTATTGTAATGTAGTTAATATCAATACACCTCCTTTACTCAATATTCAATTTTCAAAATACATTTAATTATTAAAATTTTGATAAATTTACTATTTTATTTTATAATGATTTGTTACTAATGTCAAGTGAACGAGGTTTCACAGAAGATGAAGAATCCCCATTAAATTGGTTGATTTCAACATTTGAATGGTCCTCTTCTTTCTGAACTCTGTAACTATTTTCTGCCATAGCAGCTAAATGCTCATCATGAGAAATCAGTATTATCTGACGTTCAAAATCTAATGAGATTTTTTTCAAAAAATCTGCTACATTATAAATATAATCCATACTCACATGTTTTGCCGGTTCATCTAATATTAACGGTCCTTCTATACGAGGTCTGTATTTGAGTAGA
This sequence comes from Gallicola sp. Sow4_E12, assembly GCF_052116305.1. Classification (NCBI taxonomy): domain Bacteria; kingdom Bacillati; phylum Bacillota; class Tissierellia; order Tissierellales; family Peptoniphilaceae; genus Gallicola; species Gallicola sp. Sow4_E12. Next base: position 168,305 of record NZ_JBQKLI010000001.1, read on the forward strand.
AATGCAATTCTAAGGGACAAGGAAACTATGTCAACTACGCCTCCCCCTCTGGAATCAAGTATGCCGTAAGGCTGTTCAATCCCTTCTTCGGATATATAAAATTCTGCAGAAGATCGATTGCGCATTTCTTTAAGTTGAACCACAAATTGAAGGGGCTTTTCAAAAATTAATGATAAACAATTGGATACAATAGTTTCTATCTGCTCTTTCGATTGCTGTCTAGCATAATCCGACGTAATCTTAAAAAGAGAGTCAACTTTAGTTAATTGATCAATTACTGTATCAATTTCTTTGATTTTATTCTCTGTAGAACTGATTAATTTTAAAATCTGTTCTTGCCTTCCTAAAGCTTGTATATATTTTTCTTCTTTTTTTTGATAAAGGGTCTTTACTGATAAAATCCTATCTCTATTATTCATGGCTTTCTCGAGGAAGTAAATTATCCGCTTCTGTTAACAATCTTTCAATTTCTATTTTTAAAATTTCAATTTCTTGATCAATATTTTCTGGATCTATATTGTATTCTTTAAATTGCAAAAGAAGATCTTCTTTTTGCTTATTTAAAGACTCAAGTTTCGTTTCAGCTCTCGTTCTTTCTGTTTTTGCCTTATCTAATTCTTTTTTTAACTGGCTTAGTTTCATATCATAATCCATAGTCGTCCCTCATTTCATTAACAATCGATTCTCTATGTTTGCTGTCGATCCGGCTTTTGCAGTACGGACATGCAGTTATATTTTTAAGTATATCTTCATAGCTTGCAATCATCTTATGGATGGAATTGTTTAGACCGTTAATTTCTGTTAAGATATTTTCTTGATTTTTATTTAACACATGATACCAGTCTCGCAATTGAATATATGTTTTTAATTTTTCTGTCATATTGTTAGTATTCTCTGTTATAGATTCAATTGCTTTTAGATTTTCATAACGTTCTAGATAGATATTTCCATTTTTTATTCTCGATGAAAGTATTGTATTGTCTTTATAAAAACGATCTAACTTTTGATATCTCGATAGTTTATCTTCTATTTGATTCTCGACATCATTTATTTTTTTGATGTTGATATTATTAACAAGTCTTTGAGATTTTTGAATGTTTTTCGATAACGAAGTCCACTTCAGTGCAAATTGTTTCAGACGATAATAGTTTTTGATATACTGCTCTAAATCAAGAATTGATTTTTCAGTTTTCTCCAGATGATTTGTTTTTGTGATGGTATTTGTTAAAAATCTTTCTTCTTTTTCAAGGATTTCCTTATTTTTGGACATTCTGCTTAATAGTTTAAGATGATTGATACTTGGAATTGCAGATTCTAATACATTTTCTAATTCTGATATATTCTTTAATCGAGATAATTCATTTTCAGTATTTTTTATTTCTTGAACTATAGAAAGATATCTTTGATTTACGATAGATAGTTTATCTAAACGATTTTCAAGAAATTCTGCTTTATCTATAATTGTTTTAATTTTTATAAGATTTTCTTTTTCTTCTTTTAAATACTCATATTGAGAAAGTTCTTCTTTCTGCAGTTTAAGAAGACTTTCTTGAGCCTTAAGATTATTTTTTTCTTCGTAAATTTCTTTGCTGAGATTGGAAGAAGCTTTATCTATAATATCAGTTCCAGCAAGTATACCAATAGCAGTAGATTTCACAGAAGGAGCCTCTGTAATAAGAAAAGGACTCTCAAGCTGATCTGCTATACTTACTATTATATTCTGATTGTTGATGCTGAGTTTATGAATTTCAGCTGCTTCTTCAATATCTTGAGGCACATTATGGCCAAAACCTTCATACCGCTCTTCTTTGTCATCTTTTTTCAGTATATAATAATTTTTTTTCTTGCTTCTTCCTCGTTCAATAATTGTATTATCGTTAAAATATAAAACAACCTTCGCATATTCTTCGCCCCTTTTTATAAAGGAAGAACCAGAAGGCTCATTAAATAATACCCACTTGATTGCTCGTATAATAGCTGTTTTACCGCTGTCTGATGGCCCTACTATAACATTTACACCGTCGCTTAGATACAAGTCTGTATAACTATGGGATTGGAAATTAACAATTTCTATTCTACTTATTTTTTTCATCATTAAATTCAGCCTCGGCAAGTCGTTCTAATGCCATATCTAATATGGGCTTAGGGATATTTTCATTTTTAGAGATGTCCATAAGCATATCCTTTATATCATAATTATCTATGTCTATATTTTGACGCATAAGTAATTTGAAATTTTCTAAATTAGATCGTTTTAGTTCTGAATCATCTCTTTTTATATTTAAAATTTCACTGCCCGGTTTAGCTGTTTTTAAAGGTAACAGTCTGCAGCTTACCTCTTCTTTATTTACTTCAATAATAGCTACTTGAGGTATTCTTTTTCTTTCGGGTTTAGAACTGCTTATCCGCACTAAACTCCCCGGGTTTACAAATAGAGTATTATTGTATTTGATTTTCCCATATCCAGTGTGATAATGTCCAGATAAAACAATGTCGATATTGTCGTCTTGAACTTCTTCAATTAGACTATAGGCTATCGATTCGATAAATGGTTTTTCTAAAAGCATGCTGTGTATGATCAATATATGTTTGTCTATATCTTCCAGTCTTTTTGGATGATATAGATTTTTTTCTTCACTGTCGATATTATAAACATAAGGACTTCCGCTAATTTGAATCTTTAAATCTTTATCTTTCACAATAATAGGTTCATCTTTACGAATGATATGAAATACATCTAATTCAGAAAGCAATCCAAGCATCGATCTACCTAATGTATTTGGATTGTGACCATAAATATCGTGATTACCGCTGATAATAAAAGTAGGCTTTTCAAATTTTTGAAAAAGCGTGCCAAATTCTCCGACAGTCCGAATCGCAACGTCAGGCCGGTCGAACAAATCTCCTCCATGAATATAAAAATCTACCTCTTCTTTGATACCGATATTATTAACCTCTTTGATTTTTTCTTTCAATGTATCCTCAAATCTGTCAAGTCTGGAAACAGGAGAATTTCCTCTAATATGGGTATCTGTAAAAAACAAAAATTTCATTTTATAATGAAAAAATTGAGGATATTATTCCTCAATTATTTCAGTTTCCTCTATAACAGTATCTACATCACTATCCCCTGATTTGATTTCAGTTTCTTCGACTACATCAAAAAAACCTTCTTCATATTTAAAATTATGATGATCGTAAATACGTTTAAGAATTTCATTTTTTATAATTGGATTTTCATCGAGGAAATCTTTTGATTTTTCACGACCTTGTCCGATCTTATCATCTTTGTAGCTGTACCAAGCTCCAGATTTTTTAATAATATCTGCATCTACTGCTACATCTAAAATCGTACCTGTCTTAGAAATCCCTTCGCCATACATTATATCGAACTCTACTTGTCTAAAAGGAGGAGCAACTTTGTTTTTAACAATCTTGATACGAGTTCTGTTTCCTTTAACCGTATCTCCCTCTTTGATCTGCTCTGCACGTCGGATCTCCATTCGAACACTAGCATAGAATTTTAGCGCTCTTCCTCCTGTTGTTACCTCAGGATTTCCAAACATGACTCCTACTTTTTCTCTAAGCTGATTAATAAATACTAATGTACAATTAGATTTTGCAATTACACCCGCTAGTTTACGAAGTGCTTGACTCATCAGCCTTGCTTGAAGTCCAATATGAGAATCCCCCATATCTCCTTCGATTTCAGCTCTTGGTACGAGGGCTGCTACAGAGTCTACAACAATAATTTCTAAAGCACTGCTTCGGATTAACGATTCTGCTATTTCTAATGCCTGCTCGCCTGTGTCCGGCTGAGAGATAATTAAATTATCAATGTCTACACCTAGTTTCTCTGCGTACTGAGCATCTAGTGCATGTTCAGCATCGATAAAAGCAGCTAATCCATTTCTTTTCTGTGCTTCTGCAATAATATGAAGAGCAAGAGTCGTCTTTCCTGAAGATTCAGGGCCGTATATTTCGATGATACGGCCTTTTGGTATACCTCCGACTCCTAAAGCAATATCTAGATTCATTGCCCCTGTGGGTATTGCTTCTATGTTGATCTTGGGAGCATCTCCCATTCTCATGACAGAACCTTTTCCGAATTGTTTTTCTATTTTAGAAAAGGCATCATCTAAAGCCCTTTGTTTTTGTTCCATTTCTTTAGAATTTTTCATATAAACATCCTTCCTCATTCTTTAGAACTTATGTTCTTGATTTGATTGTATAATAAAGCTTTGATTCTGTCAATCAGATATTGTTTAAGTCTAGAACATTTTTATTTTTAATAATATAATCTGCAGCAGAGATTATAGTTAGGATCAAAGAAATATAAATAAATATCGTATCTAAAGGAAATGTAAAACGAAGCAGCAGCGTTTCTTTAAACAACAATAATATAATCGCAATAAATTGAGTTGTTGTTTTAAACTTGCCCCAGATGCTTGCAGCTATAGTAACATTATTTGAAGCAGCCAATACTCTAAATCCTGTAATAATAAATTCTCTAGCAACAATGACTACTACAATCCAAGCAGCTATTTTTTCTAACTGGATCAGCATAATAAGAGCTGTTGTTGAAAGAAGTTTATCTGCGAGAGGATCCATAAATTTTCCGAAATTTGTTACAAGATTGCGGCTTCTTGCAAGATATCCATCTATAAAATCCGTTAATGCAGCTCCGACAAATATAATCCCTGGAATTACACTATCTAGGCCTGTTATTATAATCGCTATTACAAATACTGGAATCAGCAACATTCTGAATGTCGTTATTTTATTGGCTATATTCATCTGTTTCTCCTTCTTCTATTTCATCATATAAATAATTTTTATCTTTCAGCACTTTTCTAGGTTTGCTTCCTTCATAACCGCTTACAACACCGTTTTCTTCCATTTCATCGATAAGCCGTCCGGCTCTAGCGTATCCTATTTTTAATTTCCTTTGAAGAAATGAGATTGACGCAGTCTGTTCTTGAACTACAAGGTTTACAGCTTCGTCGTATAAATCATCATTGCTGGAAGCTTTAATAGATTCTTCTTGAACTTTTTTGATCTCCTCTAAAATGACTTCATCATAATTTGTTTCATTCTGATCCTTAATATAATTTACAATATTTTCAACTTCCCGATCCGATACAAAGGCGCCTTGTATTCTTTTAGGTTTACTTATTCCCGATGGGAAGAAAAGCATATCTCCTTTTCCTAATAGTTTTTCAGCTCCTGATATATCTAATATTGTTCTGGAATCGATTTGAGAAGTGACCTGAAAAGAAATCCTAGAAGGAATATTTGCTTTTATTGTACCTGTGATTACGTCTACTGTAGGTCTTTGAGTAGCAATAATCAAATGAATTCCACAAGCTCTTGCCATTTGTGCCAATCGGCAAATAGCATCCTCTACTTCACCGGCTGCTACCATCATAAGGTCTGAAAGCTCATCGATAACGATGACGATGTAAGGCAAATGTTCTAAGGAATGATCCTCGTTTTTTCGGTTATAAGACTTTATATCCCGTACATGATTTTCTGAAAATATCTGATATCTTCTTTCCATTTCCCGAACAGCCCAGTTAAGTGCAGAACTGGCTTTTTTAGGATTCGTCACTACAGGTATAGCTAGGTGTGGAATTCCATTATAAATACTTAATTCAACAACTTTTGGATCAATAAGGATTAGTTTAACATCCTCTGGCGTGCTATGGTAGAGAAGACTTATAAGAAGGGTATTTATACATACCGATTTTCCGCTTCCAGTTGCACCTGCTATTAATAAATGAGGCATAGAATCGATCGAAGATACAACGGCTTTTCCTGAGATATTTTTCCCTAGTACAAGAGGCAGTTTTGTTTCGAAATTTCTAAATTCATCTGATGTAATGATTTCTTTTAATAAAACATTATCTTTCAGCTCATTAGCAACTTCTATACCTACTACAGATTTTCCTGGAATCGGCGCTTCGATTCTTATTTCCGATGAAGCAAGATTTAAAGATAAATCATTAGCCATATTTACGATTCGGCTTACTTTAACACCTGGAGCCGGCTGTACTTCATAACATGTAACTGTTGGACCTGTGTTAATCTGAACAACTTTAACTTTAATTCCAAATTCTTCTAAGGTCTTTTCGATAGTATCAGCTTTTTGTAGTACTTCTTCCTTATTATCAATTTTCTTAACCGCTGGATTTTTAAGCAGTTCTAATGGCGGTATTTTATAATTTTGATTATTTTTTTCGATATTTAAATCAAAATCCTCTACTGTCATTTGTTCCCCAGAGTTTTTATAATCTACAATAAGAGGCTGTTTTTTCGGGGTGTTGGAAGTTGTATCTTTCTTTGCTATTTCTCTCTTCTCTACTATTGGAATATTCTTTTTCTTTGGTATCTTGATTTCTTCCTTATTATTAATATTTTTTCTCGAGGTTGAATCGTTTTTAATCTTCATTACAGCTGTTTTCGCTTTCTGATAAACAATCTTTACAATATCTCTTAATTCATAAAGAAATTCTCGAATCGTTAATCCAAAAATCTCCAGTCCGCAAAGGAAAAAGCATAATATGAATGCAATATAGATTCCAAGATCGCCTATCATTTTGAAACTAGCGTAGCTTAAGGCTGCTGCTATAACTCCATATCTTGGCTCATTAGCGTTCAACTGCCATTGAGGATCAAAGCGATCCAAAAAAGCAGTGCCATACTTAAACCTGTTATCTAAAAAAATCAGCAATGCAAAAGACAGAACTATACAAGCAATGATTTTTTTTCTATATCGGCCTATTTTATCAGGAAAGATAAAACTTGCAAGAAGGGCGGAGATAAGCAGCGGCAATACATAGCTGCCCAATCCAAAGAGATAAAAATACATGTTTTTAAGCCCTTTCCCTACAAAACCAATATTTTCATTAAAAATAAAAACATAGGATATCAAAAAAAAGAGTATCAAAAAAGCATATACTGATGTTTTATTAATATTCAGTTGTTTGTTTGCTTTCTTACTTGTCTTTCTTTTTTTTCTCATTTTATACGCTCCAAATATTTAGCGGACATTAAAGTCCGGTATGTCCGAACCCTCCATCTCCTCTTTGGGTATCTTTTAACTCTTCTGCTTCTTTAAACTCAATTCTCTCATATTTTGCTAAGATCATTTGCGCAACTCTTTCACCATGAGAAATTACAGCTTTTTCTTTTGACAAGTTTATAATGGGAACCATAATTTCACCCCGATAGTCGCTGTCAATCGTTCCTACAGCATTTACAAGAGTAAGTCCTTTTTTAATCGATAAACCGCTGCGAGCTCTTATTTGAATTTCATATCCTTCTGGTATTTCCACAAAAATTCCAGTGGGTATCAAAAATCGGTCTAAAGAATCTAATATAATATCTTCCTGAAGATCAGCTCTAATATCAACTCCGGCCGATCCTTCAGTAGCATATTCTGGCAACGGGTTCGTACTCTTGTTAATTATATTTATAATCATAGTTCCTCCTTATGAGAAAAGACATAGATATAGCATCTATGTCCTTTTTAGTCATTATTCTTGTTCTTTTTCTTTTCTTTCCGGTCTCGGCAATAAAGCTTTTCTAGAAAGGTTGATTCTGCCTTGTTTATCGATTTCAGTAACTTTAACCATTACTTCATCTCCTACAGACAACACATCTTCCACTTTATTAATTCTTTCATCGGCGATATTAGAAATGTGAATTAAGCCTTCTTTACCAGGAAGAAGCTCTGCAAAAGCTCCGAAATTCATAATCTTTGTAATCTTAGCAAGGTATGTTTCTCCAGCTTCTACTTCTTTAACAATATCTTCAATCATTTTAACAGCTTTTTCGCCATTTTCTCTATTTACAGAAGTTACATTTATGGTACCGTCATCTTGGGTTTCAATAATAACTCCAGTTTCGTCAATAATTTTATTTATTACTTTCCCCCCTGGTCCGATAACTTCTCGTACTTTATCCGGATGAATTTTAATCGTAAGAATTCTAGGAGCATATTTTGAAATATCAGCTTCTGGTTCTGCAATAAGAGCTGTCATTTTATCTAAGATGAATAGTCTTCCTTTTCTAGCTTTTTCCAAAGCTTCTTTTAGAATTTCCTCGCTAATACCGCTGATTTTTATATCCATCTGTAGTGCAGTAATACCTTCTTTTGTTCCAGCTACTTTAAAGTCCATATCCCCTAAGTGATCTTCTAATCCCTGAATATCAGAAAGGACAACCACGTTATCATCTTGTTTGATAAGACCCATTGCAATACCTGCTACAGGAGCTGAAATAGGCACACCTGCGTCCATTAAAGATAATGTCGATCCGCAGATAGATGCTTGAGAACTGGATCCGTTTGAACTAAGAACCTCTGATACTACACGCATTGTATAAGGGAAATCTTCCTCTTTTGGAAGGACAGGAATAATTGCTCTTTCTGCTAATGCACCATGGCCGATCTCTCTTCGTCCAGGGCTTCTTAGAGGTTTAGTATCTCCTACACAAAATGGAGGGAAGTTATACTGATGCATATATCGTTTGTTTTCTTCTTCGATTAATCCGTCTAATCTCTGTACTTCTCCAGGTGCACCTAAAGTAGTAATGGATAATACTTGAGTTTGTCCCCTTGTAAATAAACCTGATCCATGGGCTCTAGGAAGCAGACTTCGTTCACAAGTGATTTTTCGGATTTCATCTAAATCTCTATTATCTGGACGAACATGGTCCTCTACAATTAAGCGTCTGACCTCTTCTCTTTCGATATCATCAAGAATTGCTTTTATTTCTTTATCTTTATCTTCGAGCATTGAAAAATGCTCTAATGTTTCTGATTCTAGTTCCCCTAGCTCATCTTGTCTAGCCATCTTATCAGGATTTTTTATCATATTAATTAGGCGTTCTTCTGCAAATTCGCGAACACTTTTATTTAATTCTGGATCTACTGCTTTAATTTCATATTCTTTCTTTTCTTTACCGCAGTCTTTTTGAATATTACTGATAAAGCGGCATATATTTTTAATCTCATCATGGGCAGCTAGTATAGAATTTAATATCATTTCTTCAGATACGATATTGCATCCTGCTTCTACCATCATAATAGCTTCTTCTGTTCCTGCAACTGTTAATTCAAGATCTGATTTTTCTTTTTCTTCCTGGTTTGGAAATAATATGATTTCTCCATCGATAATACCTACACTCATAGCTGCTGTAGGGCCCATAAATGGAATATCAGAAATTGTCAGTGCAACGGATGATCCAATCATCGAAAGTATATCAGGAGTGTAATCCGGGTCGACAGATAGTGCCGTAGCGATTACTTGTACGTCATTATGATATCCTTCTGGAAATAATGGTCGCAACGGTCTGTCGATCAAACGTGAGGTTAGTATTCCTTTTTCTGTAGGACGTCCTTCTCTTTTGATAAATCCGCCAGGGATTTTACCGACAGAGTATAGTTTTTCTTGGAAATCACAACTTAAAGGAAAGAAATCCACACCTTCTCTTGGTTTGTCGGAAGCAGTAGCTGTTACGAGAACGATACTGTCCTCATATTGCACTAAGCAAGCACCGTCTGCCTGTTCTGCTACTTTCCCGATTGTAATTTTTAACTCTTTGCCTTTAAATTGATATGAATATTCTTTTGTCATTTTTCCTCCAATAAAAGATTTGCTTATAACTAAAGATAAGAGCGGTTAAGACCGCTCTTATCTTTAGAACCTCATTCATTAACCACGGATATTTAATCTTTTGATTAAGTCACGATATCTTTCGATATCCTTAGATTTAAGATAGTTAAGAAGACCTCTTCTGTTACCAATCATCTTAAATAATCCCCTACGAGAATGGTGATCACTTTTGTGAGTTTTTAAATGTTCTGTTAAAGAACTGATTCTATAGCTTAATAATGCTATTTGAACCTCTGGAGAGCCTGTATCTCCCTCTGCTGTTTTGTACTCATCGATAATTTGTTTTTTTTCTTCTGATGTCATCATAATAATGATTCCTCCTATTAATTTTATTCACCGCTGCTGTTGAAAACGTTGAGGACTCGTATAACAACGCAACAGTACAAGTATTATAGTAACATATCTGTGTATAGTTGTAAATCTTTCTTAGAAATATAAATCTTGTCTTTTTCAAGCTGCTGAATCAACTCATTGGCAGATGGAAATCTGTCATTTTCCCTCATATATTCGATGAAATACAATTTCTGAGTTTTTCCATAGATATCTTCTGAAAAATCGAATATATACGTTTCAATTTTTTTTTCTACTTCATCAAATGTTTTATTCTCGCCTAATGCAGTCATAGACAGATAGTGGTTCCCATTGACTTCGCTGATTGTAAAATAGACACCTTCCTTGGGCAAAATATAGTTTTGATTCTCTAAATTTGCTGTGGGAAAGCCTAGAAGATGTCCTCTCGCTTCTCCATGAACTATTTTTCCTTTTATACTATAGGGTCGGCCAAGGTACCTATTCGCTAATTCAACATTTCCAATTTCGAGCAGATTTCTTATTAACGTACTTTTTATAAGCTTTTTATCAAGACAAAAGTCATTTATTTCAATAAGTTTAAATTCTTGATCGACATAATGCTCTTCTAGATAACGAATATCGCCTTCTCCTTTATAACCAAATTTATAATCCCTTCCTACAACGATACCTTTGCATTTTGTTTTTGTAATAATAAAATCAATAAACTCTGCCGGAAGCATCTTAGAAAAGTCTATATCAAAATTCTTTACAAAAACAATATCAACTTTTTCTTTTTTTAGAATTTCAATTTTATCTTCCAAAGTCGTCAACACGAATTTTTTACTGCTCGGATACAGTACCTTGCCAGAATGATCTTTGAAAAGAAGAACTGCACTTTTTAGATTCTTTTTACAAGCTTCATCTATCATAGTAGAAATTAATTTGATATGACCTAGATGCAATCCATCAAAATTTCCTAATGCCAGTATAGTCTCTTCTGAATTTTTAATTTTACTATTGTCTAACTCAATAATCTTCATAACTTCCTCTAATGCAATAATTTTTTTACTTTAATAATATTTGAATGGTTGCTTTTTAATACTTCACCGATACCAATAAATTCATTCCTGCAGTAGATCAGATTTTGTTCCATTGGATCTAAAGAGGTAGATATTTTTGCTCCATTTAGAATAAGATTATATTTCTCATCGTCTACTTCAATTTTTGGCAAATGAGACAGTGCCTTTTCCATAGGAAGCATAATATCTTCTATCGATTCTATATTATGCTCAATCTGTTCTAGGGTTAAACAATTATCTATGGATATGCCTGATGAAAGAGTACGCAATAGAAAAGACATAGTGCCGCAGGTATCCATAGAACGAGCAAGATCTTTCAGAAGAGTTCTAATATAGGTGCCTTTAGAACAACGTATCCGTATAAGAGCTTTATTTTCATATTTACGAAGCAGCTCTGCCTGATAAACTGTAACGCGGATCGATTCGCGAGAAATAATTTCGCCTTTTCGCGCATATTCATATAACTTTTTACCTTTGATTTTCTTAGCAGAATACATCGGTGGAATCTGCTGGATTTCTTGATTATTTATTTTATCTATTGAAGATATTATTTCATCTCTTGTAGGAATTTTGTCTGAATAATTTAATACTTCTCCCCAGATATCTTCAGTAGCAGTTTCTATTCCGAATGTAATTTCAGCGATATATTCTTTCGGCTGAAGCATCATATAGTCGCTGATTTTAGTTGCTTTTCCGATACAAATAGGCAGTGCGCCTGTGGCATTTGGATCAAGTGTACCGGAATGGCCGATCTTTTTAGTTTTTAAAATTCCTCTTAATTTTGCAACCACATCATGGGAAGTAAAACCTGTTTCTTTAAAAATTGGCAAAATCCCATTAAGATTTCCATTCAATTTCTTCGAACCTCTCTAATAACTTGTTTTTCACTTCTATTAAGCTTCCCTTAATACTGCATCCAGCAGCGAAAGTATGTCCTCCTCCGCCAAAATCTGCAGCAATCTTACTCACATCAAGATAAGTCTTGCTTCTTAAACTCACTTTAAATTCGTTTTGTATTTTTTCTTTTATCAATACAGAAAGCTCAACACCGCCGACATTTTTGTATTCGTTTACTACTTCATCAACTTCCGATATGGTTGAATTATAGTCGGAAGCTTGTTTCAATGTAACAGAGGACAGTACTAATTTATTATCAAAATAGAATTCAGATTCCGAAAGTATCTCTATTTTCAATCTTTTGGATTCTATCGATTCGTTTTCATAAAGGTAATACATGATCCTTCTTTTATCTGCACCGCATTCTATCAACTCGGATGCTGCTTTTAATGTAGAATCTGTAGCTGCTGGATATAAAAAACGTCCTGTATCTGTACAGATCCCTGTATAAAGACTATCCATAGAGGACGTGGGAAGCGGAAATTTACCGTGTTTTATTAATTCATATACGATCTCGCATGTTGAGCTGTAGTCGCCTATTACTAAGTTAATATCGCCATAATATTCATTGCTCTTGTGATGGTCGATATTTATAATTTTAATCGTTGGGTCGTTGAAAAGTATTTCAACATCTCCTAATCGTTCTTTGTTTGCACAATCTACTGTGATATAGAGATCAATATTGTCTGGAATTTTATCTGTCATTTTGTCCAAACCTTTTAGGAATTTTAGGTATTTTGGAATCTCATCTAGTTGAAGCAGGGTAACTTCTTTTCCCATTTTTTCTAAAGAAAGACCTAAACCAATAAGAGAGCCTAAATTATCACCATCTGGACTTAGATGAGAAGAAAGCAGAATTTTATCTGCTTTCTCGACTTCATTTTCAATCTCATTGAAAATATTATTCATTTTTATGATCCTTATCGTGAATTTCTTCAATCAAATTGTTGATATGGATACCTCTTTCGGTAGATTCATCTAATTTAAAGACTAATTTCGGTATTTGGCGAAGCTGTACAGCTTTGGCAATTTCTTTTTTGAAGAATCCGGAAGCTTGTCTAAAACCTTCGAGAGTCTCTTCTTTTTTTGCTTCATCTCCTATAACTGAGATGTATACAGTTGCAAAACTTAAGTCATTTGTAACGTGGACTTCCGTAATACCTGTGTTTATCGTATCAATTCTTGGATCCTTTACGTCATTATACAAACTTGTGGATATAATTTTTTTTATTTCAGCTGATATTCTATGAACTCTTTTATTATTCATATTAACCTCTATCTTTTTACTTCACTCATGATATAAGCTTCCATTTCATCGCCTTCTTTGATGTCGTTGTAATTTTCTAAACCAACACCGCCTTCATAGCCGGTAAGAAGTTCTTTTGCATCATCTTTGAAACGCTTCATGGAAGATACATCTCCTTCAAATACAACTACATTATCCCGTATTAATCGAATGGTAGATTGTCTTGTTAATTTTCCATTTGTAACGTACACACCAGCGACGTTTCCAATATGAGGTACTTTGAATACTTGTCTAACAGTAGCACGGCCTAAAACTTCCTCTTCAAATTTAGGATCAAGCATACCTTGAATAGCGTTTTTAACATCTTCAATTGCATCGTAAATAACTCGGTACGTTCTAATATCGACCCCTTCATGTTTTGCCATATCCATAGCACCCTGAGAAGGTCTAACATTAAACCCGATAATTACAGCTTTAGACGCAGTAGCAAGCATTACGTCAGAATCTGTAATTCCTCCTACGGCACCGTGAATGATATTTACCTTTACTTCTTCATTGCTTAATTTATTTAAAGATTGTCTAACAGCGTCTATAGTTCCTTTAACATCTGTTTTTACAATAATATTCAAGTCCTTGAGAGCGCCTTCTTCAATTTTTGAGAATAAATCATCAAGAGATATATTATCTCCTTGGTGGATCATTTCTTCTCTTTGGACATCTCTAACTCTATCTGCATAAGCTCTAGCGGTTTTTTCATCTTCAACTTCGTATAATTTCCCCCCTGCTTCTGGAACTTCAGAAAGACCTAAAATTAATACAGGGATTGAAGGACCGGCTTTTTTGATTTTTTTGCCTTTATCATCAAACATAGCACGAACTCGTCCGCTTGCTTGTCCGGATACAACTTCATCTCCTAAACGAAGCGTTCCTTTTTCAACTAATACCGTTGCAGTTGGTCCTCTTCCTTTGTCAAGCTGAGCTTCAACAATAGTTCCTACTGCTTTACGATCTGGATTTGCTTTAAACTCTTCCATATCGGATACCATCAGGATCATCTCTAAAAGATCATCGATTCCATCACCTGTTTTGGCAGATACTGGAACGATTATGGCATCTCCGCCCCATTCATCCGGCATTAGACCGTTGTCAGCCAGCTCTTGTTTAATACGCGCATCATTCGCATCTGGCTTATCCATCTTGTTTACAGCTACAATAATCGGCACTTCCGCCGCTTTTGCGTGATTGATCGCTTCTATGGTTTGAGGCATAACACCATCGTCAGCAGCTACTACTAAAATAGCAATATCTGTTACCTGTGCTCCTCTAGAACGCATAGCAGTAAAGGCTTCGTGGCCCGGAGTATCTAAAAACACAATTTTGTTTCCATCTATATTTACAGTATAAGCCCCTATATGCTGAGTGATTCCTCCAGCTTCGCCGCTTGTAACATGGGCTTTACGTATTCTATCTAATAATGAAGTCTTGCCGTGATCAACATGGCCCATAACTGTAATTACCGGAGGTCTTGGTTTTAATGTTTCTTCCGCATCTTCGTAATCTAAATCGAAATCAGATTTAACTTCTTCCGGTTCTTTTAATGCAACTTTTTTATTAAATTCATCAGCTATTAACTCTGCAGTATCAAAATCAACATCTTGATTTTGATTGGCCATAATTCCTAGCTGTATCAATTTTGAAATTAATTGAGTAACAGATACATTTATCGCTTCCGCTAAGTCTTTTACTGATATAGATGCTGGTATATACGTCACATCTGACTCTTCTTTTTGTTTCTTATTTTGTTTTTCTTCTGAAGCCTGGTTGGTAGAAGCATTCTTGTTTTTTTGTTTCGACTGTTTATGTCTTTGTTTATTTCGTTTGGAAGAATTGGATTTTTGTTTTGACTTTTCTTTCTTTTGAGTATCTGCTTTCTTCTCATTGTCTGCATTCTTTTTATTTTCTGCTTTTTTAGCAGGTTCTTTCTCCGATTTTTCCTCAACAGAATTAAACTTTTTAGATAATTCCTCTTTCGCTAATTGATAGCTTTCATCATCTAATGCTGCCATATGGCTTGTGATTTTAAAACCTAACTCATTTAGCTCAGAAACAGCTTCTTTTGCAGGAATATTCAGCTCTTTGGCTAATTCATAAACTCTTATTTTCTTCATATATAGCTTCCTCCTATTTCGCATTCACGTTTTTTACATAATCTTTTATCTCCTCATATAAATTTTGCGTGATTTCAGTTTTTAATGCGTGTTCTAACTTATGGTTCTTTTGTGCTAATTCAATACAGGAAGGATCTTTGCAGATATAAGCTCCTCGGCCGTTCTTTTTACCGGTCGGGTCTGCTAATACTCCTTCTTCTTTATTATTGACTATTCTTATGAGATCATTCTTAGCCTTGTTTTCTCCGCAGGCTATACATTTTCGCATAGGAATTTTTTTATTCTTCATTTTCAGCCTCGCCTAAATCTATCATTTCTTCTAATTTGGAAAGCTGATCGGAAATTGTATTGTCCATATCTGAAGCAGAGTTTAGGTACCCTTCTTCTCCTTCATATTGAACCTCGATAGCTCCATTCTCAATTTCATTTTGATATTGTTCATTTCCTTTAATATCAATTTTCCAGCCTGTTAGCTTAGCAGCTAATCTAGCATTTTGACCTTCTTTTCCGATCGCTAATGATAATTGATCTTCCGGTACTATAACTCTTGCATTTTTATTTTTTTCATCAATAAATACTGATTCTACAGTTGATGGACTTAAACTATTTGCTAAAAACACTTTAATATCTTTGTCATAGACAATAATATCTAATTTTTCTCCCCGTAATTCATCAACAAGGGCTTTAACTCTTGTACCTTTAAATCCAACACAGGCTCCTACTGGATCAATGTTTTCATCCTTTGTAAAAACAGCCAGTTTCGTTCTAGAACCTGCTTCTCTGGCTATAGAAAAGATTTCTACAACACCGTCGCTGATTTCTGGAACTTCCAATTCAAGAAGTCTCTTTACAAGACCGGCGTCCGTACGAGATAAAATAACTTGGGCGCCTTTAGTCGTATTCTTTACTTCTTTAATGAAGAGTTTTACTCGATCATTAATTTTATAATTTTCTGTTTTAATCTGCTCCGCAGGAGGTACAACTCCTTCTACCCGGCCTAGGTCTATATATAGACTTCCCCTGTCGATTCGTTGAATCGTACCTGTAATCATTTCTTTTTCCCGGTCAATAAATTCATTATAGATAATGTCCCGCTCAGCATCTTTAATTTTTTGTATCACAATATTTCTAGCAGTCTGGGCTGCTATTCTTCCAAAATCACCGGGTGTAACTTCTATACTGATTTCATCTCCCAGCTCCACATTTGACCTGATCTTTTGGGCTTCTCCAATATTTATTTGACCGATTGGATCCTCTACAGATTCTACAATTTCTTTAATAGCAAACACTTTAATTTTCCCTGTGTCGCGGTCAATTTCAACTGAAACATTCTCTCTGTCGTCGTAATTTTTTCCGTAACTTTTTATAAGTGCTTTTTCCAAGGCATCAAAAATTATCTCTCTTGGAATACCTTTTTCCGATTCAATTTCTTCTAATGCTCTTATAAATTCCTGATTCATTAATATACACCTGTCCTAGTTAAAATAATGATAGTATAATACTAGAAATCTTTTCTCTTTCTATACAGATTTCCTTGTTTTTCTTCGTTTCTATGTGGATATTATCTTCATTGAAATCTTTTAAGATTCCCAACCACTCTTTTTTTCCATTCAAAGGCATATATAGTCTCACAACTACCTTCTTGTCTAAATTACGTCTATAGTCTTTAGGATAGCGGAATTCCCGTTCGATTCCTGGAGTAGATACTTCTAAGTAATAGGATTCGCTTATAGGATCTGTCCGATCCAGCTCATCGCTTATAACTGAGCTTGCTTTTTCGCAGTCTTCAACAGTGACTAGTTCGTCGCTTATATTATCGATATAGAAACGCAGTACATTTCCCATTGATTCAGGTTGGTACTCTACTTCAACTATTTCATATCCTAATGATTTAAGCATTTTACCAAAGTGATTACTGCACCACTGCAAAAGATTTTTATTCTCCATATAAATTCCTCCTAATCGAATCCTAAACAAGCTTTTAAAATATAAAAGCATCTTAACTGCCAATCGGTAAACTTTTGATAAATGGACAATAAAGAAGAGTGGGATACCCCCACTCTCTCCATTTCTCAAATTTATCTAATAATATTATATCAAAATTATGCGATTCTATCAACTATTTACGGAGACTTTTAGGTTTAGACAGGAGTTCATAGTAAAGAAACATTTCTTTAGGAGAGGGTTTATCCTTTTTGCCATCCTTTTTCTCAACCATTATGCTGTCTTTGTTGCCTTGCAGCTTTCTGTCTGCCGAAGGTTTATCCTTTTTCTCCACAATATCCCATGAAATTTCTTTTGCTGCTGGAAATTGTTTTTTTATAATTTCTTTTCCCTTTTGTTCTGCCGGTTTCTTAGTCTCTTCATCGAGATCTGTGAAATACTTTTTAAGATCTCTTTCTCTAAATTCAAAAAATTTTGATTTTTTGCTCTGTTTCTGCTTATTTTGGGGTCTCCTTGAAATTTTTGAAAATATGACATAAGCTCCGATCGCTATAAGCAAAAGATCTAACATCAGAACTAATCCTCCTTATTCGTAGTTTCATTTGAATCTGCGAAAGATTCTCTCATTTTAGTATCCGATACAATATTATTTAAATTATAATAATCTAAAACTCCTAAATTCCCATTTTTCAGCGCATCAGCTATTGCTAATGGTACCTTAGATTCTGCTTCTACAACTTTAGCTCTCATACTGCGGACTTCTGCTATCATTTCCTGTTCTTTCGCTACAGCCATAGCACGGCGCTCTTCCGCTTTTGCTTGAGCAATTCTCTTATCTGCTTCTGCCTGATCTGTCATAAGCTTAGCTCCGATATTTCTTCCGACATCGATATCCGCAATATCTATAGACAGGATTTCAAAAGCAGTTCCCGAATCCAGACCTTTAGTTAAAACAGTTTTTGAGATCGAATCTGGATTTTCTAGAACATCTTTGTGGCTTTTAGCAGATCCGACCGTTGTAACTATACCTTCTCCTACTCTGGCTATAATCGTTTCCTCTCCTGCACCGCCGACTAAACGATCGATATTCGCTCTAACAGTGACCTTTGCTTTTGCTAAAAGTTCTATACCGTTTATAGCTACAGCTGAAATCTGCGGTGTTTCGATAACCTTAGGATTAACCGAAACCTGTACAGCCTCTAAAACATTTCTGCCAGCTAGATCAATAGCGGCCGCTCTCTCAAATTCCAATGGTATCTCTGCTCTTTGAGCTGCAATAAGAGCGTCTACCAATGTATTAACATTCCCCCCGGCTAAATGATGAGCTTCCAATTCATTTGTGCTGAGAACCAAACCCGCTTTCGTAGCCTTAATTAATGGGTTAATGATTTTGCTAGGTGTAACTCTTCTTAATCTCATTCCGATAAGATTAGAGATTTTCACTTTTACGCCAGAGAAAAATGCTGTGATCCATAATCCCACTGGAACCATTGTGAAAAGAATTCCTAAAAATATAAGAATTATAAACGCGATTAAAATAATAAATACTAATTCCATTTAATACCTCCTTACTTTTACAATATTGCCATTTACCGATACAATAACAATTTTTTCGCCTTTATCGATAAATTCTCCAAATGTAACTACATCAATGCGGCGTTCGCCTACAATCATAACCCCTGACGGACGAAGTGCTGTTTCTGCTGTTCCAACTTCTCCAATCACCGCCTTTTCTTCGTTATATTCTTCGTCTTTCTTAGGTTTTGTAACCCTTAAGATAATCGGTTCAAAAAGCTTGTGCTTATACCCTTGTTTAATGAAGATATAAAGAATTATAGTTGAGACGATGATAGCAATACTTAATGTTAATACAGCAGTAAATATGTCTCCTATTGCTAGGAAAATACCCAATATTATAAAGCCTAAACCCGCTATCCCGATAAAGCCGAAACTCGGCACAAAAATTTCAATACCCAGCAAGAGACAACCGATTAAAAAGATAATAATATGTATCATTTCCGCATTTCCTAATGTAAAGTTCAGATAAAAAAAACCGATAAAAGATAATAGCGAAAAGATACCTGCAATTCCGAAAGTAGGCAGAAAGATTTCAATAATAAATAATACTACTGCCGCCACTAAGAGTACAATCGACAATACACTTGTATTTTCTGCTAACGATAATGATGCTGCAAAGGTTTTACTTGAAATAGAAAACAATGAAATGATCATCATGAGCATAAATAGACCTATTTTTTTATTTTTCATATATATCCCCCTCTTCTATTATACATTAAATACTATACAATGGAATTTTGAGTAGAAAAAAACTGCTCTGAATAAACAAAGCAGTTATAATTTAAATTAAAATTTTTTCTTTTTACGTCTAGCCGCCTCAGATTTCTTTTTTCTCTTTACGCTAGGTTTTTCATAGTGCTCTCTTTTTCTGTATTCAGATAAAACACCAGATCTGGCACATTGTCTTTTAAATCTCTTTAAGGCGCTATCTAATGATTCATTCTCTCCAACTTTAATTTCTGACATAATCTATCCCTCCCCTCTTTTCTTGCAAGAGTACTCCTAAGAGTAGAATAATACCCTAATAGTATATACTACCTTTAATCAATATGCAAGAGATTTAACCGGGTGGCCATTGTAAACTTCTTCCGGCCAAAACATGGAAATGAATATGATGTACAGTTTGACCTCCATCATTGCCGCAGTTATTAACAATTCTATAACCATCCTCTGCAAAACCCATCTCCTTCGCCAACTTAGCAACAGCTGCATAAATACCTCCTATTATCGAAGCATTAGCGCTATTGATTTCATTAGCTGAACTAATATGTTCTTTAGGGATTACTAGAAAGTGTACAGGTGCTTGTGGATTTTGATCGTTAAAGGCAATTATTTTATCGTCTTCATAAATTGCATCTGTCTCAATATTGCCTTTAACTATTTCACAAAAAATACAGTTCATCCTTTCACCTCCTTTATCAATTATATCAAATGGATTAGGATTAGAAAAGATTAAATATTGATTTTTGAGTACAATTCTTCATTTTTTATTTCAATAGGCTCTACTTTTATTATTTTATTTAAATATTGCTCCTCAAAATCTAATTTTATTCTCAGATAATTTGAAGAATAACCATACATATATTCTTTATCATGACTCTCTTCCACTAAGACCGTTAAACTTTGACCTTTCTGTTTTTCCATAAATCTTTTTGCAAGTTTATCGCCTAATATAATTAACCGAGCACTGCGTTCCTTTTTTACATTTCCGTTGACAGGATCTCCCCATTTAGAAGCCGCAGTTCCTTCTCTTTGACTATACTTAAACACATGAATTCTAGAAAATTCCATTTTTTCCGAAAATTCCAAAGTATCTTCAAAATCCTCTTCTTCTTCTCCTGGAAAACCTACGATTATATCTGTAGTAATACCTGCATTGGGGAAATACTGTCTTAGAAGATTTACTCGTTCTTCATACATTTTTCGATCGTATTTTCTATTCATCGCTTTTAAAATTCTATCGGATCCGCTTTGCAGTGAAAGATGAAAATGGTCGCATAATTTACCGAGTTTAGCAGCACGTTCCAAGAAGTCTCTTGTTATAATTCTCGGTTCTACTGAGCTTAATCGGATTCTTTCTATACTGGGAATTGTTGCAACTCGTTCTATTACATCAATTAACTGATACCCATCTTTATCGTCTCTTCCATAAGAGGCAACATGGATTCCTGTTAAAACAACTTCTTTGTATCCATTATCCGATAAGTTTTTTGCTTCCTCATAAATTTCGTTAATATTTCGAGAACATATCGGTCCTCTGGCGTAGGGAATAATACAATAGGAGCAAAACTGGCTGCAGCCTTCTTGTATTTTTATATAGGCTCTGGTCATCTCTTTTTGCTGAGTAATCTTAAGAGGATCAAAAACTTTATCTCTCTTAAGCTGAGAAACTGCATTTACATTTCTCTTTTCTTTTTTTGCTTTTTCGCATAGCTCGACAATTCTGCTTCTTTCAGCAGTTCCTAAAACAACATTAACCCCATCTATATTAGATACTTCTTTATCTTTGATCTGGGAATAACAGCCTACAACTGCTATAATTGCATTTTCGTTTGTTCTTCTGGCTTTAGAGATAGCCTGTCTCGACTTGCGGTCGCTAAGATTTGTAACAGTACAGGTATTTATAATATATATATCTGAAAACTCATTGAACCCTCTGATTTCATAATCTTTTTTTTCAAATAATTCCTGCATCGCTTCCGTCTCGTAATGATTCACTTTGCAGCCCAAGGTTAAAAACGCTACTGATTCCAACTTAATTTAAGTCTCCTTTCTCATATTGCAGAATGGATAAAAGCGCTAAAGCTGCTGTTTCTGCCCTTAAAATTCTGTTTCCAATTGAAACAGAACGTGCACCCATCCCTTGTAATTTCTCGATTTCTTCCTTTTCAAACCCGCCTTCCGGCCCAATAATTACATTTACAGAATTTATACTGTCTGTCTCTAAAATTGTTTTTAAAGATTCCTCTTCTTCTTCGTATGCAACAATCGTGTATTCATCTTGTACCTCTAATTGATCCAAAGACAAAGGCGGATGAATAATCGGTATGTTTTTTCGTTTGGATTGTTTGGCAGCTTCTTCAATTATTTTTTCAAATCTTTTTATTTTAGATTGAGCTTTGCCTTCTTTTATTTTAACAACAGTCCTGTTTGTTAATAAGGGTGTTATCTCATCCACACCTAATTCAACAGCTTTTTGAATAATAAAATCCATCTTGTCTCCTTTGCAGTAGCCTTGATACAAATGGATCGATAGTGGAGACTCATAGCTTTTTTCGTCGATATTTATAATTTTTGTTTTTATACAGTCTTCTAGTATTTCGGAAATTTCTACATCATAAATAATATCATTAGAAACAATTTGTATTTTTTCGTAAATTCGTATTCTCAAAGAGTTTTTTAAATGATTGTGATCAGGGCCATCAATTACTATAATCCCCTTTTCATCGGGAATATTTTCGGTAAAAAATCTATACATTTTTGTTCACCGCCACAATACTAATCCATTCTCCGTCTTCTCTTACTCTTACAGTTTCATAACCATAGTTTGCAAGGCAGAGTTTCATATCTTCTTCTTGTTTTTTTAGAACACCAGAACATACGAACATACCGTTTTTTTTGAGATAATCGCCGAGTTTTGGTATTAAAGAAACCAAAACGAAATATAATGTATTTGAAACCACTATATCGTATTGCTCTGAAGTTCTTTTTTCAGATAATATATCCATTACTTCAGCCGTAAAATTCTCTTCTACTTTGTTTATAATGGCATTTTCTTTAGACGCTTTTACCGCCAAAGGATCTATATCCACAGCATGGGCAGATTTCGCGCCATATAATAAAGCTGCAATGGATAAGATCCCAGATCCGCATCCCACATCTAATACTTTTTTTCCTTTTAGATTCAAATTTTCTAATTCAATCAATGTCAAGGATGTAGTTTCATGTGTCCCTGTTCCAAAAGCCATGCCGGGATCAATTTCAAGAACAATATCACCTTCCTGATTATTATAATTTTCCCAAGTCGGTTTTATTACTAAAGACCCGCCTATTTTAAATGGTTTATAACCTTTTTTCCATTCTTCTGACCAGTCTTTATCCTCAATACTCTTATCTAAATGGTACTGAATCTCTTCAGGATGATTCTTCTTAATATTTTCAAGCAATTGATCGATTTTTTGTATGTTGTAATAATTATCGGCATTGTCTTCCAAATAAGTCCTAATAATAATTTCTTCCCGAATAGCCTTTACGTTTTCATCGATAACTACCCAGTAAGGCTGTGTTTTTTTGAAATTTAAAACGTCCTGATAATCTTCAACTTCGATACTTGTAATCGGAAACTGATAAAGTATAGAGTAAATAATTTCTTCTAAATTTCGATCGCAAATTATCTCAATCTCTCTCCAATTCATTTTGTCTCCTTATTCAAAGAAAGTCTTGATTTTCCCGAAAATATTTTTCTTATCTTCTTTCCCTTTAATGTTATATTTTTCTGAATGATCCGCTAATTCCTCAAACAATTCTCTTTGTTTTTGACTTAGTTTCTTTGGTGTAACCACTTGAACATCAAAATAGATATCGCCTTTTGACTTGCTGTTTAGCTTCTGAATCCCTTTTCCTTTTAGCTTAAAACGTGTGCCCGTTTGTACTCCTTCTGGGAGTTCATAATCTTCCAGTCCTTCTAAAGTTGGTATTTTTAGATTTGCCCCTAGAGCTGCCTGGGCAAAGGAAATCGGCAGTTTATAATAGATATCGTAACCATGTCTTTGGAAGAATTCATGATCTTTTACTTTAACAACTAAGTATAAATCTCCTTTTGGACCGCCGTTTGCGCCTGAATTCCCTTCACCTCTTAAATTAATCACCGAACCATTATCGACTCCCGCAGGTATCTTTACATTTATACTTTTGTTTTTTCTTTCTTTTCCAGAACCGCCGCATTGATGGCATTTTTCTTCTATGATCTCTCCTGTACCTTCACATTTATCACAGACTGCAGTTCTTACAAATGTACCTAAAGGAGAACTTTGGGTTCTGCGAATCTGACCAGATCCATGACATTGGTCGCAGGTTGTTTTTGACGTTCCAGGTTCAGCTCCCGATCCTGAGCAATGAGAACATTCTTCCGTTCTAGAAATGGATACTTCTTTTTCAACGCCAAATACAGCTTCGTCAAAAGTCAGAATAATTTGTTTTTCTAAATCGCTTCCCCTTCTCGGACTATTCGGATTCGCCGTTCTTGAGCTGTATCCACCTCCAAATATATCGAATATATCTCCAAATATGTCTGAAAAATCCATATTAAATCCGCCATTACCCATGCCTCCATTTTGGAAGGATGCTTCTCCAAACTGATCATAATGGCGTCGTTTTGTCTCGTCGCTTAAAACTTCATAGGCTTGATTGATCTCCTTAAATAATTCTGCAGCCTTTTCATTATTGGGATTTAAATCCGGGTGATAGGTTTTCGCTAACTTTCTATAGGCGCTTTTAATTTCACCTTGTGGTGCATCTTTGCTTACACCTAATATCTCATATAAATTTCTCATTCTCTACCTCTACCTTATCTATTCATTAACTTATCATCATTTTAAACTACTGCTACTATTTTACTAGATATACGTCAATTAGCAAGACAAAAAAGAAAAAGGCTATTGCATTAGCAAGAGCCTTTTCTCTAGATACTTTTAGTTTTCTTCGTCATCTACAACTTCATAGTCTGCATCTACTACATCATCTTGTGCTGATGCATTTTCAGATCCATCCCCGCCGTTTTGCTCGTATAATTTTTGAGACATTTTATAAACTTCTTGAGTTAAATCTTCAGTTTTTTGTTTCATATCTTCAACATTGTCGGCTTCTAAAGCTTTCTTCAAATCATCGATCTTTCCATTGACAGCTGCTTTTTCATTTTCATCAACTTTATCGCCAAGATCTTTGACTGTTTTTTCAGCTTGATAAATTACAGATTCTGCATTATTTTTTGCTTCAATAGATTCTTTTTTCTTTTTATCTTCTTCTGCATATTTCTCAGCTTCATCTACTTTTCTTTGGATTTCATCATCACTCATATTTGTAGAGGCAGTAATAGTCATATTTTGTTCTTTTCCAGATCCTTGGTCTTTAGCGGTAACATTTACAATACCGTTCGCATCAATATCAAAAGATACTTCGATTTTTGGGATTCCTCTTGGTGCTGGTGCGATATCAGCTAAAGTAAATCTTCCTAAAAGTGTATTGTCAGAAGCCATTTCTCTTTCCCCTTGTAATACTACGATTTCAACAGAAGTTTGTCCATCTGCAGAAGTAGTAAATACTTGGCTCTTCTTAGTAGGGATGGTAGTATTTCTTTCGATTAATTTTGTTGTAACACCGCCTAAAGTTTCAATTCCTAGGGACAATGGTGTAACGTCTAGTAATAATAAGTCTTTTACTTCCCCTGTTAAAACACCACCTTGCAATGCTGCTCCGATTGCAACACATTCGTCAGGGTTGATATCTTTTTGAGGATCTTTCCCTACTAATTTTTTAACAGACTCTTGCACTGCAGGAATTCTTGTAGATCCGCCGACAAGCAGAATTTTGTTTACTTCGCTTGCAGAAACGCCTGCATCTTTTAAAGCTTCTTTCACTGGACCTTCAGTAGCTTTTACCAAGTCAGAAGTTAAATCTTCAAACTTGCTTCTGTTGATATCCATATTTAAGTGAGCTGGAGTTCCATTAATTGCTGTAATAAAAGGAAGGTTTACATTTGTAGATAATGTAGAAGATAGTTCTTTTTTCGCTTTTTCTGCAGCATCTTTAAGTCTTTGAAGAGATGTAGGATCTTTTCTTAAATCAAGTCCGTTCTCTTTCATAAATTCTTCAGCCATATGATCAACTAGTTTTTGGTCAAAATCGTCCCCGCCTAGTTTATTATTTCCTCTTGTTGCTAATACTTCGAAGACTCCATCCCCTACTTCAAGAATAGAAACGTCGAATGTACCGCCGCCTAGGTCGAACACCATAACTTTATTATGATTTGTTTCTTTATCTACACCATAAGCTAAAGCTGCTGCTGTAGGCTCGTTGATAATTCTTCTAACGTTTAAACCTGCTATTTTACCTGCATCCTTTGTCGCCTGTCTTTGACTGTCCGTAAAGTATGCTGGAACAGTAATAACCGCCTCGGTAACTGTTTCGCCTAAATAAGACTCTACATCATTTTTGATTTTTTGAAGAATCATTGCTGAAATTTCTTCTGGAGAATAGTCTTTGCCATCGATACTTTCTTTATAATCAGATCCCATTTCTCTTTTAATTGAAGAGATAGTTCTTCCAGGGTTTGTGATAGCCTGTCTTTTAGCTGTTTCTCCTACAAGTCTTTCTCCATCTTTTGTAAAGGCAACTACGGATGGTGTTGTTCTATTTCCTTCTGCATTCGGTACAATTACAGACTCTCCACCTTCCATAACTGCTACTGCTGAATTTGTTGTTCCTAAATCTATACCAATAATTTTACTCATATATACTTCCTCCTAAAATTAATTAATTACTTACTTTGACCATACTTGGCCTAATTACTTTATCATTTAATACATAGCCTTTTTGCAGCGTTTCTATAATATGATTTGATTCTAGTTCATCATTGTCTTCCATAACAACAGCATGATGGAAATTAGGATCAAAAGGTTCGCCTACAGAAGGGACTTCTTCTAAACCTTCGCCTTTTAATATCTCTATCATATTTTTATAAATCATGCTGATTCCCTCGGAAAACTCATTGCTGCAGTTTTTCTGATCTAAAGCTCTTTCTAAATCATCGATTACAGGTAATAATCGTAATATAAGACCTTCATTTGCCAACGCGATAGATTGAGCTTTTTCTTTTTGGGTTCTATTTTTGAAGTTTATAAAATCGGCTTGGATCCTTGACAAACTGTTTTTTAAATCCAGGATCTCTTGTTCTGTCGCATCGATTTCTTCTTCAACACTACCTTCCTCATCCATAATTTCGTCTTCCGTTTCCTCTTCGATTTCTTCTGAATGAATATTGTTTTCTTTCATTCTCTCCTCCTAGTTCCTATTATTAATCATATGATTGATTTTCCAGGATATTGTCATAACTGCTTCGATCACCTTGGGGTAATTCATTCTTATAGGTGCTATTAAAGCAATTTTCCCTTTTATTCTTTGGTTTAATAAATAAGACGATACGATAACAGTATTATCTTTTAAAATATCAATGGAGTTTTCTTTCCCTATTTTCACATAAAAGTAATTCTCTTCTTCTAAAAAAAGCTTCATAATATTTTCTTTGTTTTCAACGAACTCTATAAATTCTCTTAATCGATTCATATCAGAATATTCTGGATAATCAAATATATTAGTCAATCCTTCTGTATGAAAATTTAATTCCCGAAAACTATTAAATTCTTCTTCGATAACACTAGTAATAGAATCTCTAATAAAAGGATAATCATTTAATTTTCGTATCAGTTCATTCTTGTATTCATCCATTTCGTTAATTTCTTTTTTTGTAATTAACGACCGCAGATGAAAATTGATTTTTCTAATGTCTTCATCTTCTAATAAACTATTGCTGTGAATAATATGATTGCCAACATCTCCAGTACTGTAAACGACTACCATTACAAAATTATTGTAATTAATCGGCAATAGTTCGATATGCTCGACATGAATATCAGAAGATGTTCGAAGCATTGTGATACAGGTATAGTTTGTTAATGAAGATAGTATCCTTGCTGCTTCTACGATTATTTTATCTGCATCAATAAATTGATTGTAATTCGTCGTCGATAGCGATTGATTCTCTGTAGCATATAATTTCGCATTAATTTTATTCATTAAATCATCGACATATCGTCTATAAGCAGCGTCCGTCGGGATTCTTCCAGATGATGAGTGAGCTTTCATGATTAAACAAAGATCTTCTAAATCGCTCATCTCGTTTCTGATAGTGGCAGGACTAACACCTAAATCATACTTCTTATTTAAGGTTCTTGATCCCACCGGTTCTGCAGTCTCTAGATAACTATCTATTATAGAATACAGGATTTTTTCTTGACGATCTGTTAAATCTTGATTGATCAAGCTCAAGTCACCTCCTTACAGTTGTTAGCACTCACTTGACTCAAGTGCTAACAACATTATAGTACCTTATTTTCTGTTTGTCAACAGTAAAAACAAAAAAATCGGCTAATTAGCCGATTAAAAATCTATTTTTGAAAGAAAATAGTTGGATATAAAGAAACCCTTCTCTGTGAATGAAATTCTATCGTTTTGAAGCTGCAAATGCCCGCTTTCTATAAATTCCGATATGATAGCTTTGTTTATTAAATAAAGGTCTACCCCAAAAAGCTCTTCAAATCTACCTAAGGACAATCCTGAGTCAAGACGCATATGCATGATAATATATTCGAATTTTAAAGTTTCCATATCCAATTCTTCTACTTCCAAGTAAGGACTTTCTCTTCTATCTATAGAAACAGCATAATCCTTCATATTGATGTCGTTTTTATAACGAATTTTATTAATATAACCTGATGCGCCAATTCCAAAGCCAAAGTATTCCTCATTATGCCAATATTTTAAATTATGCATTGATGCATAGTCGGGTTTCGAGAAATTCGACAATTCATACTGTTTATATCGTCTTTTTTTCAACTCTTGACAGATACGTAAATATAATCCCTCTTCTTCTTCATCAGAGGGCAAAGTCAATTCGCCTTTTTTATATAAATAACCAAACAATGTTTTGTCTTCTACAATTAAATTATACCAAGATATATGTTCTGGCTGTATTTGATCTATAAACTCTAAATCCTCTAAAATATCTTCTATTTTTTGTTCTGGAAATCCGTATATTAAGTCTATTGATAAATTTCTTATGCCGCCATGACGTATAATTTGGCAATCTTCAATTATTTTTTCCCAAGTATACATTCTTCCTAGTTTTTCTAAATGATGATTCTGAAAACACTGAACACCTAAGGAAATTCTATTGATTCCTATTTCTGTATATTTCTTTATTGTATTATAGTCGATCGTATTAGGGTTGCATTCCAGAGTGATTTCTGCATTTTTCATAATAGAAAAGGAGTCGTTCAATTTACAAAGGATTCTCTCTATGAACTCCGAAGGAAACAAACTCGGGGTCCCGCCGCCGATATAAATTGTATCTACGAAAACAGATGGATCTTTGTAAAGGTCTATTTCTTGCAGCAGAAGATGTACGTACTCTTTGTAATATTCTTTATCTTTGCCGATTATCGTTGTGAAATCACAATAACTGCATTTTTTCTCGCAAAAAGGGATATGAATATATATCCCTTTTTTAATCATCTTCATCATATTTTAATACCGATAAGAAAGCTTCTTGAGGAACTTCAACAGAACCAACTTGTCTCATTCGTTTCTTGCCTTCTTTTTGTTTTTCTAATAATTTTCTCTTTCTAGAAATATCTCCGCCGTAACACTTCGCTAATACATCTTTCCTAAGGGCTCGTACCGTTTCTCTAGCAATCACTTTCGATCCGATAGCAGCTTGTATCGGCACTGCGAACTGATGTCTAGGTATCTGATTTTTTAACTTGGAAACGATAGATCTTCCTCTTTCGTAGGCCTTTTCTTCATGAACGATTAAAGACAACGCATCTACTGTCTCCCCATTGATAACTATATCTAAACGAACCAGTTCTGCTTGCTGATATCCTTTTAGTTCATAGTCTAAAGAAGCGTAACCTCTAGTTTTTGATTTTAAAGCATCAAAAAAATCATAGATTACTTCATTTAACGGCAGCAAATAACGAATATTGACCCGTTTTTCATCTAGATAGGTCATATCTTTAAACTCCCCACGCTTATTTTGGCATAAGTCCATAATAGGACCGACGTAATCGGTAGGACTCATAATATTCGCTTCTACTATTGGTTCTTCCATATAATCAATTTCAGTTAATGGAGGCAAATTGGAAGGATTTTGAATTTCCAAAAGCTCTCCGCTCTTCTTATACACTTTATATATAACCGAAGGGGATGTGGCGATAATATTTAAATTAAACTCTCTCTCAAGCCTCTCTTGTATAACTTCCATATGAAGAAGACCCAAGAATCCGCAGCGGAAGCCAAATCCTAAGGCGACAGAACTTTCCGGTTCGAAGACCAAAGATGCATCATTAACCTGAAGTTTCTCCAAAGCTTCTCTCACTTCAGTGAACTCCTCGCCTTCAGCAGGATATATTCCGCAGTAAACCATAGGCGTTACTTTTTTATAGCCGGGAAGCGGTTCTTCAGTACTGTTTTTCGCTTCTGTTATAGTATCTCCCACTCGGGCATCTTGAACATTTTTTATACTGGCAACAACAAAGCCTACATCTCCCGTCTGAATTTCTTCAGTAATAATCATGCCGTGAGAAGTATAACCCACTTCAGTTACTTCAAATGATTTTTTCGTAGACATCATCTGAATAGACATACCAGGTTTAATAGATCCGTCAAATACACGGACATAACATACAACACCTCTATAGGAATCATAGTAACTATCAAATATCAAAGCTTTCAATGGTTTATCGTCTTCTCCCAATGGAGCTGGTACATTATTGACTATTTCTTCTAGAACATCGACAATATTTAGTCCTTCTTTCGCGGATATCGCTGGAACATCATCAGCAGGAAGACCGATAATATTTTTGATTTCCTCTTTTGCAAAATCGATATCTGCAGAAGGCAGATCGATCTTATTTATAATTGGTAATATTTCTAAATCTTGTTCCAATGCTAAGTACATATTAGCCAATGTCTGAGCTTCTACTCCTTGTGTAGCATCGACTATCAATAACGCGCCTTCGCAAGCTGCTAAGCTTCTCGATACTTCATAATTGAAATCCACATGTCCTGGAGTATCGATTAGATTCAGCATATATGTTTCGCCATCTAAAGCCTTATAAAACAGCTTTATCGCTTTTAATTTGATCGTGATACCCCGTTCTTTCTCTAAATCCATACTATCAAGCACTTGGCTGTCCATTTCTCTTTTTGTAAGCATTCCTGTTTCTTCTATCAATCTATCTGCCAAAGTAGACTTGCCATGGTCGATATGGGCTATGATAGAAAAGTTTCTTATATGATCTTTCTTAATTAACAACTAAATTCCCCCATTATAAAGTACCGATCTGGTTGAATGGATAAAATCTAAAAAAGGCTATGCCCACTATAGAATCCTTATCAATAGTACCAAAATCCCTGCTGTCTTTACTTCCATTAGGAAGCCGGTTATCCCCTAATACGAAGACTTTGCCCTCTTCAACTTCCCATTTCGTTTGATCTGTAATGGCTAAAGTTCTATCAGAATTAGTATAAGACTCCTTTAATTCTTTTCCGTTTAACAACACTTTATCATCTTTGATTTCTACTGTATCTCCCGGCAGACCGATTACTCTTTTAATATAATCTTTGTCTTCTACCGGAGATTTAAATTCAACAATATCTCCATAGTCCACATCATCTACCATAAAGCTGATTCTATTTACAAATAAACGATCCCTGGTTTTTAACGTATCATTCATACTGGAACCGACTACTAAAGTAGAACTTAAAATAAAGCTTTTAATGACCATTGACAACACAAACGCAACGGCAATAACGACAACCCATTCCAATAAACTGTTTTTGTTTGATTTTTCAGACATCTTTACTCTCCTTAAATTATACTGTTGTAGTATATCATACTCCTTTTTTTTCTTCAATTTCTTAAAATATTATCTTGATCTTTTATAAGCTTTAGTATATAATACCAATGTTATGTTTAGGAGGTGAAAGAATGGCTAATATTAAATCAGCACTAAAAAGAATCAAAGTTACAAAGAGACAAACTCAAGAAAATAGAGCGAAAAAAACTGAGTTAAAAACTTACATCAAGAAATTTGATGCAGCCGTAGAATCAGGAAATTTTGATGAAGCTAGAAAAATTTTAAAAGTTGTAGACAAAAAACTTAAAAAAGCGACGTCTAAAAATGTAATTCATAAAAATGCAGCTTCTAGACAATTAAGCAGATTAAGTAAAAAATTAAATGCGTAATAAATATTTAGGATAATGTATAACAGATCTGATACATTATCCTTTTTTGTTTATAATAATATTTTCACGATGAAATTTTTAAACAACTCTTCGCTGTCTGCTCCAGTACTCTTTAGTTGAACTTCAATTTCATAAGCTGTGTGTAGTCCTCTCTGAAGGGCATCAACAGACCAGTTTTTAAGATATCCCTGGAGTTTTTTATATTCATATTCCGATATTCCAATACTCTTTTTCGCTTCCCCTAAAGGAATTCTATTGAGAGCTGCCCATTTTATATAAAGAAGATTCCGTAATTGCCGAATGATCATATAAAACACATGGAAAGGATCACTGTTTGATTTCATCAAACGAAAGTAGGTCTCTAAAACATTTTTTCTCTTTTTCTCACCAATTGCATCTGTCAACCTAAAAATATTCGATTCAAAGGAACTAATCAGGACTTGATCGATATCCAAAAGTGTAAGTTCGCACTTATTTAAATTTTTTAATTTAATAATTTCATTTTCTACATCATAAAGAGTTACTTTCATTTCGCTTTCCAAGTACATAGTATTTTCGATAAAATATTTAAGTCCTTTTTGATCTATTTTTATACTGCTTTTATTAAAGCTTTTTTTTATAAAATTTTCTAATTCCCTCTGATTCAATTTAGAAACTTCAAAATGATCCATATACTTGATTGCATTTTTTAAAAATTTTCCTTTATAGGCTTTTCCAACTGATACTAAAACTAAAATTGTAAACTCAGGGAATGTTTTAAAATAATTCAATAATTGTTCAAGAAAATCATTTATTTTTGAGACACTATTTCTATCCATAGGCAAATTTTCTACAACAACAATTCTTTTTTTATCCATAAAAGGAAGAGTTTCGCATATTTCATATAAATCATTGAATAGAACCGCCTTGCCTTCTATTATATCGAGATTGAAATCTTCTAAGCTTTGATCAACATACTGCTTCTTAATCCGCTCCAGAAGATCTTCTTTTAGATAATTCTCTTCTCCGGATATCAATACTATCGGCTGCAGCTCCCTATTTTTAATCCGTTTTACTCCATCTATGTAGTTCATCCCTTGTCCTTTCGCTTATAACTAATATATAAAAAACTATCGTCCATACTAGTATACTAAAAATTATATCTTTATCGACTTCTTTAGGCCAATAGGTATAGGCTTTTAAACCAAATCGATGAATAATGATCTCTATTTCACCCTGTTCATCTGTTCTTAGAAGAGGAATCCCCTTCTTATTGTACCGCTCTATTACTTCTTTATGGGGAAAACCGTACATATTATTTCTTCCGACAGAGACTATTCCTAGTTTTGGATTAACCTTATCTAAGAACTTTTCTGTAGAAGAGGTTTTTGATCCATGATGAGGAACTTTCAGAATATCACTTTCAATATCTTTGTCTAAATACTTCTCTTCGGCCTCTTTTTCGATATCTCCTGCAAAAAGTATTGCAGAATTATGAGCTTTCATTTTAAATACTAAAGAGTTGTTGTTCTCATCTTTTACATCTTTTGCAAAGTAATTGATTATTTGAAAACTGTTGAAATCAAGAATAGAATTTTCTAATTCTATATAAGGAACATTTAAATTATATTTTTCTTTTATTATTTCTTTCCCGTTTTTCCGACCTATGACAGCCTTTGGCTTGAATTCTCTCATTATCATCTCGATATTTCCTGCATGATCTTCATCAAAATGAGATAGTAATACATAATCAAGAGACCCTACCCCTTTTTTTAATAAAGTCGGTTTTAATATATATTCTCCTGTCGAATCATTTTCCCAAAAACTCCCTCCAGTATCCACCAGCAGAGTATCTTCTCTGTTTTTTATTAAAATAGAATCTCCCTGCCCAATATCAATCATCGTAACTGTAACAGGTTTAAATAAATAATAAGAAAAGGCATCAAAAAAAAGGATAATAGATATAGCGATAAAGAGGATTCTTTTACATTGCAGCAATGCTCTTCTATGATAAAAATACAAAAAGCACAGAAAATAGAAACAAAGTATGCCCATAAGTGAAAAAGAAGGTATTGTTATCGAAGATGCAAATAACGAAGCTCCCTCAATAGTCCAATCCAGTAAATTTAGACTCCACTTTGTAAAATAAAGCAAACCTGCTCCAACAAGGGGAATAAACCCAAAAAGTATATAAATCGCCGCAGATAATATAGCTAGAACAAATACGGGAACTATGATGATATTTCCTAATAAAAAGCCTAATTGTATTTCGTTAAAATAGTAAAGCTGTACTGGAAGGAGAAAGATATAAACAATTGCGCTAAATTTAATCAAGCTTACCAGGCCCTTCTCTTCCTGCAGTCTGAACCTGGGAATTACTGCTATTATTATATATGCAGCTAGATGAGAAAATTGAAGACCTATATCGTAAATAGCAAATGGATTTCTTAACAGATTTATCAATAAGGAGAGAAATAATATATTCATACGATCCCATGGCAGATAATATCGGCTTGAAATAAGGATCGCTGTAATCATAAATACCGCTCTAAAGACAGAAGGAATCCATGACAATAAATATGCATAAAACCACAATCCAACTATAATAACAATCATACTGGTATTTCTAGGAATGTTTGCCTTTATCAAAAGAAATTGAATAAAACTATAGAGAAGACTAATATGAAACCCGCTAATTGCCAATAAATGGGCTATACCCAATTCTCTTATTTGTTCTTTTTCCGTTTCTTCAATTCTATCTTCTCCTAAAAATACTGTCTTTAGAAAGTTCGAATGATCCTTTTCAAAGTTGTTATCCAACAATTGATTTGCACCATCCAAAATAGAATACTTAAACTTCAGAATAATATTATTAGTCTCTCCAATTTTTACAGTATTATAATGATCTGCATCGAGAAGGGCATAAATCTTATTTGACTTCAGATAATTTTTATAATTAAAAAGACCAGGATTTGAGTTTTCCTCCGGTAAAGAAACTTTTCCCTTGATTTCTACGAGATCCCCAGGACGATAATCAGTATTTCCAAATATACGTATTTTTGTTTTGTATATATTTTCACTTTCATTCTTGGCGATATAGCTTTTGCCATATTCTTCATCCGTAACGGATTCTATAATATAGTTACCAGAATTATCGGCGGCATTTATTTTACTGATTTTATTGTTTTGATAGTCTGTTAGCAGTATAGCTGATAAAAAAGCGAACAAAACCATCATCTGCCATCTTTTTTTGATAAACAAGAGCAGCAATAACCCTACGGCGTAGACCAAAAAGAAATTAATATTTAGTTTTTCAGTTAATACTATCCCTAAAGCAAAAAATATTGTAACAAATATAATCGGACGCTTCATAGAAACCTCTTGTTTTTGTTTAATTTATATTAAAAATATGATAATATTTATACGGTGATTATAATGAAAAAAGTATATTTAGAATACCCTTATATTAATAGTTTAAATACAAAAGTAATTCATCAAAAAATTATTAACGGTGAATATCATTTTGAATTGGAGCAAACCATATTCTTCCCTGGAACTGAAAAAATCAAATCAGATGAGGGTTGGATTAACCAAAAAAAGATTATACGTATTTATGAAGAAAACAACAAAGTCTACCATGTGCTAAAAGAAAATCTGTCTGGATCTGTGCAGCTCGATTTAGATTGGAATAAAAGACTGCAAAGGATGCAGGATCATAGCAGCTTTCTTATTTTAAAACATTATCTCAAAGAGATCTATAATCTAGAGGTAGAAGATTTTAAAATTAATAATCATTGCTCTCTGTCCGTTTCTAATAAAGAAGGATATAATCTCGATAATATGGCAAGTCGGTTAAATACTCTTATCAATAATTATATCCTATCTTCGCTGCCAATAAAATCATATTTTGAAGAGAGTACTCGTAAAGAAGAAGGCAAGACTTATCAGATTCGAAAACATTTTATAAAATTCGTAAATCTAAACAATTATCCTTGCCAAGATACTTTGATTCAAAACAGTTCCGAGATTAGAGGCTTTTATATCCATAATGCAGCTATTCATGAAGATAAAATTGTTTTTGAATATATTTGTGGGAATCAATTATTCGATCAGTGGGCTCGTATTGTGAATGAAGTTCGAAAAGATTCTAAATCAAATCCAAATCTAGTGAATAAATTTTTAAATGAGAACAGTAAATTAACAGAAGAAAATACTCTTCTAAAATCTTGTCTAATCGACAGTATATTAAAGGATTCCGATTCCAATTGTACTGAAATCGATCTAAGTAATCTTCCTTTAATTCCAGAAGATTTTATGCTTCACAAGCCAAAAAAGAATGTTTTTGCTTATTTAAAAGGAAAAGACCATATTTATTTTTATACAAATGATCCTTCACACATTACCCGCCAGTTTCCCAATAAAAAAATGATTATCCTTTCTAATGAATATGATAGTATTTACGGAATATTAAGAGACAAATAAATCAAGCAATCCTTGGAAATAAAAAAGCATTATCGACAAATTATATGTCGATAATGCTTTTTTATTGAATATCTCCCTTATTTTGAGAGATTATAAAAGCTGTCTAGTCCTTTAAATTGTGCATTATCACCTAGTTGATCTTCTATTCTTAGAAGCTGATTATATTTGGCAACACGGTCGGTTCTTGATGGAGCACCTGTTTTAATTTGGCCTGCATTGGTTGCAACAACAAGATCTGCTATTGTCGTATCTTCTGTTTCACCGGATCTATGTGATACTACTGCAGTATAACCATGTGTTTTAGCTAGTTCAATTGCATCTAAAGTTTCTGTTAAAGTACCTATTTGATTTAGTTTTACAAGGATTGAATTACCAATTCCCTTATCAATTCCTTCTTGAAGTCGTTGTACGTTTGTTACAAATAAATCGTCTCCAACTAATTGGATTTTACCGCCTAGTCTATCAGTCAGTTTTTTCCATCCATCCCAGTCGTCTTCTGATAATCCGTCTTCGATAGATATAATCGGATATTTATCAACCATTTCTTCAAGATAGTCGATCATTTCATCAGGAGTAAGCACTCTGCCTTCCCCTTTAAGATTATATTTTCCATCTTCAAAAAATTCAGTTGCTGCAATATCCATAGCGATATAAGCATCTTTTCCAGGTTCGTATCCAGCTTTCTTGATCGCTTCAACAATTGTTTGAAGGGCTTCCTCATTTGATTTAAGGTTCGGAGCAAATCCTCCTTCATCACCAACTGCTGTATTATAGCCTTTATCTTTCAATACTGATTTTAAATTGTGGAAGACTTCAACACCCATTCTTAATGCTTCAGAAAATGATTTTGCTCCAGCCGGCATTACCATAAATTCTTGAATATCCACGTTATTATCAGCGTGTTCTCCCCCATTTAAAATATTCATCATAGGAACTGGAAGAGTTTTTCCGTTGATGCCGCCGATATATTCATAAAGCTCCATATTCATTTCTTCTGCAGCAGCCTTAGCTACAGCTAAAGATACTCCAAGAATTGCATTAGCTCCAAATTTTCCTTTATTCTCAGTTCCGTCAAGAGCGATCATAGCATTATCAATACCAACTTGATCAAAAACATCCCATCCGATTAACTCGTCAGCGATATCTACATTGACATTTTCTACTGCATTTTCTACACCTTTACCCATAAATTTAGACTTATCTCCATCACGAAGTTCAACTGCTTCGTGTGCACCGGTAGATGCGCCTGATGGCACTATAGCAGAACCAAACGCTCCCAATTCTGTTACAACTTCTACTTCTACTGTTGGATTTCCTCGTGAATCTATAACCTGTCTCGCATAAATATCTATAATAGTACTCATAATATACGCCTCCTAATGTTTTATCAATGTACTGTTTTCCATCTCATCCGGTTTATCTATTTCTAAGACATCTAAAATTGTAGGTGAAATATCCGCTAAAATGCCTTCTTTTAATTCTATATCTTTATTTGGATAAGCAATAAAAGGTACCGGGTTTGTTGTATGGGCTGTAAAAGGTCCGCCTGTTTCTTCATCAATTTCATACTCGCTGTTTCCATGATCAGCTGTAACAAATAAACAATATCCATTTTCATCAACAGCCTTCATGATCTTGCCTAAACATTGATCCACCGTTTCTACGGCTTTTATAGCTGCAGGGAGAACTCCTGTATGGCCTACCATATCTCCATTGGCAAAATTCAAAATGATTACATCATACTCATTTTTATCGATTTTTTCAATGACTTTCTCTGTGACCTCTGGTGCACTCATCTCTGGTTGAAGATCATAGGTTGCAACTTTAGGAGAAGGAACTAGATAGCGGTCCTCATTCTCATTTGGCTCTTCTACGCCCCCATTGAAGAAAAAAGTAACATGGGCATATTTTTCTGTTTCTGCTATTCTCAATTGTTTTTTATGATTTTTAGCGAGAACTTCCCCTAATGTATTCTTGTAAGTTTCCGGAGGATAAGCAACGATTACATTTTGAATAGTTTTATCGTATTCTGTTAAACAGAGATAGGTAAAATCTGTTATTCTCTTTCGTCTTGTAAAACCATGAAACTCATCGTCAACAATAGCCCTAGTCATTTGACGGGCCCTATCTGGTCTGAAATTAAAGAAGATGATACTATCCCCATCATCGATTGTTGCAACAGGTTTATCCTTATCCGTCATCGTTATTGGAAGTATAAATTCATCGGTAATCCCTTCATCATAGGATTTCTGCAATGAATCTATAATATTTGAAGAGGGAATTCCTTCACCAAGCAGCATATTATTATATGCTTTTTCTACACGATCCCATCGTTTATCACGATCCATTGCATAGTATCTTCCTGAAACAGACGCCAGCTTTCCGACTCCAAGCTCATCCATCTTTCTCATTAATAATTTCAAATCTTCAATGCCGGAGGTAGGCGATACGTCTCGTCCGTCTAAGAATGCATGCACATTAACATCTTTGACCCCTTTATTTTTGCAAAGTTCTAGTAGAGCAAATACATGGTCGATATGGCTATGCACTCCTCCATGGGATAATAGACCTAAAAGATGCACTTTTGTTCCTTTTTCTACAGCATCATCTACTACTTTATTTAAAGCTAAATTTTGATAAAAAGTGCCATCTTTAATTTTCTTTGTTATTTTTGTTAATTCCTGATATATAATTCTGCCTGCTCCAATATTTAAATGACCTACTTCAGAATTGCCCATCTGTCCTTCTGGCAAGCCGACGTCTTCTCCAGAAGCAATCAGTTTTGTATGGGGATAATTTTTCCATAGATTGTCAAAATTTGGAGTATTCGCTAATTGAACTGCATTTCCTGGATAGTCTTTTCCTAAACCCCATCCATCTAATATCATTAACATTACTTTTTTCATCAATTACTCCTACTTCTTAAAATTAACCAATTTTGCGAAACTGTCCGACTTAAGACTCGCTCCTCCTACTAATGCTCCATCAATATTTTCTTTTGACATAATATCTTTGACATTCTCAGGTTTAACGGATCCTCCATATTGTATGCGGACACTATCAGCTGTTTCTTTGTCATATATTTCTTCAATTAGTCCTCTGATAAAACCGCACATCGCTTCTGCATCATCGCTAGAAGCAGTTTTTCCTGTTCCAATTGCCCAAATCGGCTCATAGGCAATCACAAGTTTTTTAACATTATCAGCAGCAATTCCTTCTAGATCTTTGGCAATTTGAGATTTTACTTTTTCTTCTTGTTTGTTTTCTTCTCTTTCTTCAAGGGTTTCGCCACAGCATAAAATAGGAATCAGCCCGTGGGAAAAAGCAGATGCAACCTTTTTATTGAGAAGATTATCATCCTCATTAAAGATTTCTCTTCTTTCAGAATGCCCAACAATTACATAATCAACATCCAAATCCTTAAGCATCAAAGGTGAAACTTCCCCTGTATAAGCTCCGCTTTCTTCAAAATACATATTCTGTGCGCCTAATTTTAAATCTTCTTCTTTCAAAAGCTCTGTAATTGGATAAATACTTGTAAATGGTACAATGACAACTTGCTCTACATCTCCATCCAAGTCTTCTTTCAAGATCTCTTTTACTAATTCGATGCTTTCTGATGGATTATTATTCATTTTCCAATTTCCAGCAATTATCGGTTTCCTCATATTTCCTCCTATTTATCATTAATTGCAGCAACACCCGGAAGTTCTTTTCCTTCCAAGAACTCTAAAGATGCGCCGCCCCCTGTAGATACATGGGATACTTTATCTTTATAGCCGGCCTTTTCAACTGCCGATGCAGAATCTCCGCCTCCGATAATTGTAATAGCATCTGATTCGCTCAATGCTTTTGCTATATCATATGTTCCTTTGCTGAATTTCTCGATTTCAAAAACACCCATCGGTCCGTTCCATACAACAGTTTTTGCATTTTTTAATTCTTCATCAAATAATTTTATAGAATCCGGTCCAATATCGAATCCAGCTTTGTCTTCCGGAATATCATCCACGGAAACTGTTGATATATCAGCATCCTCTTCCATTTTATCCGCTATGACTACATCTGTTGGAAGGAGCAGCTTCACGCCTTTTTCTTTTGCTTTCTCGATAAGTTCTTTTGCTAATTCTATTTTATCTTCTTCTAATAAGGATTTACCAATTTCTTTTCCTTCTGCTTTTAAGAATGTAAAAGCCATTCCTCCGCCAATAAGGATAGAATCTACTTTATCCAATAGATTTTCAATAACACCTATCTTATCCGAAACTTTCGCCCCGCCTAAAATCGCTACAAAAGGTCTTTCGGGATTTTCTAAAGCTTGTCCCATAACATCAATTTCTTTTTCGACTAAGAATCCTAATGCTGAAGGAAGTATAGAGGATACCCCTACATTTGAAGCATGAGCTCGATGAGATGTACCGAAAGCATCATTCACAAACACATTTCCGAGTGAAGCTAGTTCTTTTGCGAAATCTTCCCCGTTTTTTGTTTCTTCTGCTCTGTAGCGTGTGTTTTGTAGAAGAACAATCTCTCCATCTTTTAATGCATCGACTTTTTCTTTTACACTGTCGTCCACTACTACATCTGAATCTAAAAATTGTACGTCTTTGCCTAATAGAGATGAAAGTTCTTTTGCTACAGGTTCTAATGAAAATTCTTTTTTCGCTTCCCCTTTAGGTCTTCCTAAATGAGACATGAGAATCACTTTTGCATCTTGCTCTACTAAATATTTTATAGTAGGCAAAGCAGCTTCTATTCTTGCATTGTCTGTAATTTCTCCAGCATTCTCTTTTGACATAGGCACATTAAAATCAACACGGACAAGAACTTTTTTTCCTTTTACATCTATGTCCTTTAAGCCTTTTTTATTTAAATTCATAAAAACCTCTTTCTTTTTCATTATTCTAAATAAGCCCAGTCAGATGACTGGGCTTATTGGGTTTCTGGCATAAATGTTATTTAGTTGCAACTAGTTTGGCTAAATCTACAACTCTGTTAGAATAACCCCACTCATTATCATACCAAGATGCAACTTTAATCATATTACCATTAACTAAAGTTAAGTCCGCATCAAAGATTGAAGAACGAGAATCTCCTTGGAAGTCGATAGAAACTAATTTATCATCGGAATATCCCAAAAGACCCTTCATTTCATTTTCAGAAGCTTTTTTAATTGCTGCATTAATTTCTTCTACAGTTGCCTCTTTTTCAATTTCAAAAACTACATCTGTGATTGAAACTGTAGGAATTGGCACTCTGATCGCATAACCTGTTAATTTTCCTTCCATTTCTGGAATAACTTGAGCTACTGCTTTTGCCGCTCCAGTTGTTGTTGGGATCATACTTAATGCTGCTGCTCTGGCACGTCTAATATCCTTATGCGAATCATCATGAAGTTTTTGGTCATTTGTATATGCATGAACTGTTGTCATTAACCCTCTAACAATACCAAAGTTATCATTGATAACTTTTACTACAGGAGCTAAACAGTTTGTAGTACAAGAAGCATTAGAAATAACAACGTCATTTTCTGGATCATAATCTTCATCATTTACGCCTAATACGATTGTCTTATCTACACCTTTGCCTGGCGCTGTTAATAATACTTTTTTTGCACCCGCTTTGATATGTTTGGAAAGACCTTCTTTATCTCTAAAAGCTCCAGTAGAGTCAATTACTAATTCTACTCCTAATTCTTCCCATGGAAGATTTTCTGGATCTCTGTCGTTAACAACTTTGATTTTTTTGTCGCCTAAAGTCAACTCGTCTCCATTTACACTCACTTCACCATCAAACATTCCATAAATAGAATCATATTTGAATAGATGAGCGTTTGTTTCCAAATCACTTACGATATTCACGGCAACTAATTCTAAATCCGGATCATTATTTTGTACAAGAATTCTAACTACATCTCTTCCTATACGTCCAAAACCATTTACTGCTACTTTCATTTACTAAATCCTCCTTTAAGATTCTATGATAATCTACAATTGCATTAGATCACTTTTATTTCCTTCACATTATAAATACCCAGTTTATAGCATCTTTATCATAACAATTAATTTTTTGTTTGTTTTTTATATACGAATGAAAACTTATTATTCTACTATACTCTTTTATTATATAACATTTAGAAAAAATATGTATAAGAAAACTTTTATAAAATGTTTTCTTATTTTAAATTCATGATACGTCTGGAAATCTCCTCAGCAGAAATGCTAATATGATTAAGTTTAATTAAAGTTCTTAGTATGATTATAGGCTTCTGAAATTCAAGCTGATTTTCATCTAATTCTTCAATAAACATTAATCGTGATTTACGGATTTTTTTATTGATAAATTCTCTTAATTCAATTACATCTAATGCAGCCTCATTATCTTCGTTTTCTAAGGCATATATTGATTTTTCTAAAGAATATCTAACATTCTGAGCAATAATTTTCATTTCTTTTTTTACATTCTGAGAAATACGAATATGTCTTTCAGAACGATCATCATAAGTATTTGCCAAAGAGGAGATACTATCATGAATCGATGATAGACTCGTTGATATATCTTGAAATTTTATTTTTTGATCTTTATAATATCCTTCTTTTATCGTCGAATTTGATAAAAAGACTATAATATTTCTGCAAAGGACTGCTATATTTTTTTTTGAATTCAATACTGCTGCAATTTTAGTACCATCATTCTCTGTTATCGCTTCTATTGTATAATCAAGATTAGTCATTAAGATTTTTCCAAGTCTGATAATCTCTTTTTTTGATTGTTCTATAATAATGTTCGGATTATCCGCGTATGAATCTTGAATATATTTAAATCTTCTAAACTCGTCTTCTTGAGTATCTGGTATAAAGAAACATGCCAGTTGTATTATTTTATCTGTAAAAGGAAATAAAACAGCAGCTGCTGTAATGTTAAACAATAGATGCGCCAATCGTATCTGTATTATTTCGTTTCCGGAAATCAGTGCAATCAAACGGTCTATAGGAAAACGCAGTATGATAAGAAATAAAAGCGTGCCTAAAAAATTAAATAAAAAATGAAACATTGCTGTTCTTTTGGCCTCGCGATTACAGCGAACCCCTGCTAAAAGCGCTGTTGTCGTTGTACCGATATTGTTCCCCATTACAAATGGAAAATACTGGCTTAAGTGAAAAGATCCGGCAGCAGCCATTTTTTCCAATATACTGTTTGATACCGTCGATGACTGCATCATTGTTGTTATTCCAATACCTAAGGGAATACCATATAAAGGCT
The DNA here is from genome assembly GCF_052116305.1 of Gallicola sp. Sow4_E12. NCBI lineage: Bacteria > Bacillati > Bacillota > Tissierellia > Tissierellales > Peptoniphilaceae > Gallicola > Gallicola sp. Sow4_E12. The sequence continues at coordinate 211,996 of NZ_JBQKLI010000001.1, forward strand.
GACTGATCTTTATAACAGAATCTATAAACCACATCTGCTCTGTTATAGGGTATAAACCGAAACGTATACTATATAAACCCATAACAATTAGAGACAGACTTATTAACGCTTCTCCTAGATTGAGCAATGTCGTATTTGCAGAAAAAAACCATAATACCAACCCCATAAAAAGCTGCAGCAAAAAGATATAAGACGATATATTCAAAAAATGAAAAGCCGCTATAGACGTGCCTATATTCGCACCTATAATTAATCCTGCAACATCTTTTATTGTTAAAAATCTGGATTGAACCAATGCTACCGCCAGCACTGTAGTAACAGAGCTGGTTTCAAGAAATATCGTTAGAATAATCCCTAACAGCACTCCTAATATTTGATAATGCAAAATGTTTTTAAGAATATTTCTTACTTTTACATTGTATAATTTTGAAACATTAATATTTAAAAGTTTAATGCCGTATAGCAGCAGTGCAAAGCCGCTCACTAATTCTATAAATATTATCAACATATTTTAACCTAAGTCCTTAAATCCATTTTGTCTCAATGCTTCAAATAGGACTATATTTACACTGTTCGCCAAATTCAACGATCTTTTTAAATCCAATATCATAGGAATTTTTATGCATGTTTCTTGATTAGCCTTTAGAATATCTTCAGGTATTCCTTTAGATTCTTTGCCAAATAGTATATAGTCGCCGTCCTGATATTCTTTTTCATGATAATAATTCTCTGTTTTTGTAGTTGCATAATATATTTTCTCAGGTTGTTCTTCTAACAAAAAATCTTTATAGGAATCGTGAATTTTCAAATCAATATCTTTCCAATAATCAAGCCCTGCTCTTTTCAGCGTTTTATCATTTAACTGAAATTTAAATGGTCGAATTAGATGCAGTCTTGTATTGGTTAAAAGGCAGGTTCTTCCAATATTTCCTGTATTAGAGGGCATTTCAGGTTCTAGTAAAACAATATGCATCATTATAAATCACCGCCTTTGTTTTCTAAAGAACTATAGTAGCAGCAGTAGTTTTTGATATCGCACTCTTCGCACAGAGGCTTCCTTGCTTTGCACACCCGGCGCCCATGATAGATAAACCAATGATGAGCATCGGACCATATCTTTTCAGGCAGCCGTTCCATAAGCTGTTTTTCAGTTTTTGATACATCGTCCGCATTAACAATCCCAATCCGATTTGTAACTCTAAACACATGAGTATCTACTGCAATAGCAGGAATTCCAAAGGCATTGGAAAGTACTACATTTGCTGTTTTTCTGCCAACTCCTGGTAAACTCATTAATTCTTCATGTGTCTGGGGCACTTCTCCATTAAAATCTTCTAATAATAATTTACATGCATTTACAATATTTTTGCTCTTCGTTTTATATAAGCCGCATGTTTTAATATAAGGGCTTAATTCCTCTGGTGTCAACACTGCAAAATCCTCTGGAGTTTTGAGTTTTTTAAAAAGTTCTTCCGTAACGATATTCACTCTTACATCGGTACACTGCGCAGAGAGCATCGTTGCGATCAGCAGTTCAAATGGATTAGAATGATTTAATTCTGTGATGGTTTCAGGATATTTTCCCGCGAAAATATCAATTACAGTATTCAGTTCAGTATCCTTTATTAAACATTTTTTTGCCAAAATTGCACAACCTTTCTTTAAATCTTTCATTCCTTAGTATATCATAATTAAATATCGAAATTCTTCTGCATCAAAGTCAATGATCCTATCATTTTCTGTTATAATGAAAATGGGTGATTTTATGTTTGGAGCACGAAAAAAAAATTTACAAAAAATCGATCGGATCTTGCTAATAACTTTTGGTATACTGCTGATATATGGTTTATTAATTCTAAACAGTGCAACCTTAAGTATAGAAGGTAATTTACTTCGAAGCCAATTGATTTCTACAGGCATCGGTTTGTTTTTACTGATGATAATTCTTTTAATCGATATTGATTTGATTAAAAAACTTTATATTCCGATTTATATATTCAGTCTGGCGCTTCTCCTGCTGGTGTTCTTTTTTGGAGTAGGCCAAGAAGAATGGGGTGCCAATTCATGGCTTGTTATAGGCCCCGTTAGTTTTCAAGCTTCTGAAATCGCAAAAATAGGAATTATCCTATCTTTAGGTCGTATCCTTGAAGACAATCATGAAAAACTAAATAAACCAAAAATACTTTTAAAAGTGTTAATCTTGGCGGCTCTCCCTATTTTATTAGTTATGAGCCAGCCTGATATGGGCACAGCCTTTGTAATGATATTTATTGTTCTGGTAATGTTATTTACAGCCGGTTTGCATCTAAATTATTTTCTTGGTGCAATTGTTGCAGGAATAGCTAGTCTGCCTTTTATATACTTAAGATTGGATGAATTTCAGAAAAATAGAATACTCAATTTTCTGCATCCAGAAAGAGATGTATCCGATACAGGCTATCAAGCTATGCAAAGCAAAATTGCCATTGGATCCGGAAAACTATCCGGAAAAGGTCTAAATAAAGGAATCCAGAATCAGTATAATTTTATTCCAGAAAAACAGACAGATTTTATTTTTGCAGTCGTTTCAGAAGAACTTGGATTTTTAGGCGGTGTATTTCTTATCCTTTTATACGGGATTCTTCTATATCGATTTTTGCACGTTGCAAATAAAACTGCGAGTCTTTATCAAAAGCTGATTATCATGGGGATATTTGCGATGTTTTTATTTCATATTTTTGAAAATATTGGAATGTCTATAGGTCTTGTGCCTATTACCGGAATCCCCCTTCCCTTTTTTAGTTACGGAGGAACCTTTCAGATAACAAATATAATTTGTCTAGGAATCGTGCTATCGGCTTCTATACAAAGAGAACCTCTATCATTTGAATAAAAGGAGATTATTCATGGAAAAAATCACAAGTTTCACAATTGATCATAATGCACTGCAGCCGGGTGTCTATGTATCGCGTAAAGATGATTATAATGGAAATATTATTACTACTTTCGATCTTCGTTTTACAAGCCCTAACGAAGAACCCGTATTAAATACTGCCGAATCCCATGCGATAGAACATTTAGCAGCAACATATTTGCGAAACGACGAAGAATTCAAAGACAAAACACTCTATTTTGGTCCGATGGGCTGCAGGACAGGCTTTTACCTCTTATTAATGGGTGATTATGAGTCGAAAGATATTATTGAGCTATTAAAAAGAATGATTTCCTTTATCATAGATTTTAAAGGAGAAATACCTGGAGCAAGCGCTAAAGATTGCGGAAATTATCAAGATATGAACTTGCAGATGGCGAAATACGAATGTAAAAAATATATACATGTATTGAATAATATCACCGAGGACCGTCTCGTTTATCCAGAATAAAAAAACTTTCGTATAAATTTATACGAAAGTTTTTTTATTCTTCATTTCCAAAATAATACCCTTCCCCCCATTTGGTTCGGATTAAAGTGGATTCTTTGTCATCGATTTTTTCACGTAGTCTTTTAATATGCACATCTACAGTTCTTAAATGGCCTTCATAATTTTCTCCCCAGATTTCTTTTGCGATATCTTCTCTTGAAGTTACCTTTCCAGGATTAGATACCAGTATATACAAGATGTCAAATTCCTTTCCAGTAAGATCAATTTCTTCATCATCTAAAGTAACCATTCTGCCCACGATACTAAACTTAAAATTATTAATAACAATCTCGTTATCTTTATCGACTGAATTCTTATCTTCATTTTTAGCAACTCTTCTAAGAACGGCTCGGATTCTAGCTTTCAATTCTAAAATATTGAAAGGATATACAATATAATCATCAGCACCATACTCCAAAGCCAAAACTTTTTGAATATCATCATTAATTTCTGTTACAAAGATAGTAGGAATATCAATAATATCATTCATTTTTTTCTTAAGATCAAGACCTGTTCCATCTTTAAAAATCATATCCATTAATACAATGTCATATTCTTCTTTCTGAATAAACTTTAGTGCATCTTCTATCGTTGAACAATTATTGATTTCATAATTAACATCACTGGAAAAATTGTAGACAATTTCTTCTCGATAACTGGATTCGGGAAATGCCAATAATATTTTTAAACTCATGTTACACCTCAATTTCCATTCACCTTAGTCTTAAAAAACTTTAAGCGAATTATCTTCTCTTTCTATTACTTTTCCGATGATCGATGCATTGATTGATTTATCCCCTAATCGTTTGATTAAAATATCGGCATCTTCTGGTGATAAACTAAACAGCAGCCCGCCAGAGGTCTGAGGATCAAACAATATAGACTTGATAGTGTCTGATATCCTATCAATGTAGACTACTTCGTTTCCAACAAATTTTTCATTATCATATGCTCCTTTTGGAACAAGTCCCATAGAAGAATATTCTAACGTTCCTTCTATAAAAGGTATATTTTTATGAAAGACTTCGAAAGTTTTCCCGCTTCCTTGAGCCATCTCATATAAATGCCCTAATAATCCGAATCCCGTTATATCGGTACAGCTGTGTATTCCTAGATCGTCTGCCGCTTCTTTCGCATCTTTATTGAGCATCTCCATGGCTTTTATGGCCTGTTCATAATGAGAGGATTCGCATATCCCTCCTTTTATAGCTGTGTTAATGATTCCCATCCCTATAGGCTTTGTTAAGACTAAGACATCCCCTGTTTTTGCATTTGCATTGGACCAAATATGGTCTGGATGTGTAAATCCTGTAACACTTAGACCGTATTTAGGTTCATCATCTTGTACGGTATGACCACCTACAAGAAGACAGTTTGCCTCTCTTACCTTATCGCTGCCACCTCTTATTATCTCTCCCATTATATAAGGATCGATACAATTTGGAAAACAGAGGATATTCATAGCAATTTTAGGATCAGCTCCCATAGCATAGATATCCGAAAGGGAGTTTGCTGCAGCTATTTTTCCGAATGTATAAGCATCGTCGACGATTGGAGTAAAAAAATCTAAAGTCTGTACGATAGCTGTATTTTCATTCAATTTATAAACGGCTGCATCATCGGATGTCTCCACACCGATTAATAAATTGTCATCTTGAATCTTCGGAACTTCACGCAGAACCTGCGATAAAATATCCGGACCGTATTTAGCTGCTCAGCCTGAAGTTTTTGCATACTCTGTAAGTTTTATATTTTCAATATTTTTCAAATTTACCGCTCCTTATTATATCGTAATAAGTTCTTCTAACTCCTCATAAGTTTTATCGCCAATACCGGATACATTTTTTAGATCTTCTTTTTTCTCAAATTTCTGTTTTTCTCTAAAATCAATAATTTTTTGAGCTTTTATTTCCCCTATACTAGGTAATGTCATCAGCTCTTCTTTTGTTGCGTTGTTTATATTTACTAAATTCTCCTTAGTGCCGCCCTCCATAACCCCTTGAATTTCGTAATCTGCCTTCATTTCTCCGATTTTTGGAATATGAATTTTCATTTCATCTTCCATTTTCAAAGCGAGATTAATATTATCCATATCAGCATTCGAAGTATGACCGCCAGCGATCTGAATGGCATCGACCAAGCGGTCTCCTTGTTTGAGTGAAATAACCCCGGGATCCTTTATCTCTCCTGTTAAATGAACAAATATTTCTTCTGGTTCTTCTTTGCTTCTTGGTTCTTCTCCTGCCGCTTCAATATGTTGAGGTTTAATCTGATCTTCACCTGCCTGCTTTTGATTTAGAAAGCCCATAAAAGCAAGTATTAATATCGCTGCTGCAAGAACAATTTTTTCAAAATGCTTTTTCAGCATAAGCACTCCTCTTTTAATTATAAACAAAATTCCGTAAACAAACAAAGAGTTTGAACATTCGTCCAAACTCTCTCTATAACTAATTCATAATTCTTCGCGCTGTGACAAATGTTTTATTATAATCATCTGATTTTATATCGGAGTTTATAAATTCTACACCCGACTCAGATGGATAAACAAATCTATTTCCCCCAATATAGAGACCTGCTTTATCAATATTCTTTTCCTTATCAAAGCTAAATACGAGATCACCAGCTTTGAGATTATCAATATTTACTTCATAGCCATTTTTCGATAGAGCTGTCTTATCAGAACTCAGCTCTATATTTAGATGGGTTTTGTATAAATATTGGATGAAATTAGAATTCTTTATTTTCTCTTTTGAAAAATGTTTATCTCCAGCTGCTAAATCTTTTGCTTCTTCGATAAGATTCTGCATCTTTGAGTTCTTATTTTTCGAATCGCTCGTTTCTTTTATAGAACTGTCCGCTGATTCTTTTTCATTGATGCTGGTTTCCTCTGCTTTAAGCTGAGAAATATCTTCCGATACCTTTGTTTGAGATCCATCGGCTTTCTTTAAAAACTTGGCACTGACAAAAGCTTTTTGATTCCCTTGTGTAATCTCGATCCAGTAAGGATCTGATTTTCCCTCAACGATAAAATCTTTTTTTAATGTTCCTAAAATCTTACTATCGTTGGACTTATCTTCTCGAAAATAGACATCGCGTACAACAACGTATTTTTCGGTTTTTTTATCTTCTATAGTATTTGTACTTTCTGCCATCTCTTTAGAATTTTGAGACTCTGATGTATCCAAGACTGTTTTATCATTATGAGAGTGATCTTCTTTTGCTGCAAGTTTTGTACTGCTGTTTTCATCAGTTTTTTCAACATCGGCAGAATCTTCTTTTAAAGCTTGTGCAGTGGAATAAGCCGCTTCTTTTTCTAAAGTTTCATCTGTTTTCTCTAAATATTTAGCGCTTACATATCCTTTTTGATCCCCTTGTTTCATCTCGATCCAATAGGAGTCGGATTTACCTTCAACAATTAAATTTTTCTCTAATGTTCCTAAAATCTTACTTTCATTGGATTTATCTTCTCGAAAATAAACGTCATGAACAACTACATACTGTTCAGATTTTTGCTCTTCTCGATCCTCAAATGTATCTGTTTTTTTAGCAGAATTTTCATTAAGCTTTAGAGATTCATTTTCTTTTTTTGGTATAATTGTTTTGCTGTCGGATTTCTCGGTATTTATAGAATCTTTTTTTGGTTTCGCTGAAACTTCATGTTCACTGCCGCTTATTGAAGAAGATGCAGGAGTACTTGTTTCCTTCTCATCCGAAGTATTAGAAGCCGTAATGTTCACAACTTCTACAGGAGTTTCTTTTTCAGCTGGTGTGGATGGGATTTCTCCAACAGTCTCTGGCAGGCTGATATGTGAAGAAGTGGGAATTTCAGAAGTATTTTGAGAAATCAGAGTTTCCTCTTTCTCATCATTTCTTGGTCCCGGAATTTCTCCAATAGTATGAACAGAAGTAGACTCTGAAGAAGATGCTTCCTCTTCTTGTTTTTCTTTTTCCATATCTTTTTCTATTCTTTCGACAACAGCCTTGTCTATTTTTAAATCAGCTATATATAAAGCATCGTCTTTATAATCTTTGTAATCTTCTTTGCTTGATGCTTCTTTTTCTTTTTTATAATTGGAATAATCTGTGATAATATTACCTACGAATTGATTAGATTTTATATTTCCTAAACTTTCTATAACTTTAGTGGCCGATTGTTCTGATAGTTGAGCGAAATCTACATTTGACTGCGCGATTACACTAACACCTATAGCTGCTGCCAGGCTTAATGTAATACCTATATTCTTTTTCAAATAGATCGAACCTCCCTGCTCATTGATTGTATAACTGTAATCAGTTTAATTTATTTTTAAACTATTGTCAAGACAACCACAGAATTCCAATTCTTCTAAACCTTTTTATACAGATGAATTATCATACTAAGTGCAACACTGAAAATAAAAACTCATAGAAAATACTCTATGATAAAATGAGAGTGATCAAACAAACATTTTAAAGGAGTAAAATACTATGAGTTATTCACATCTTACCATAGAAGAAAGATCTTGTATCTATCAATTTAAAAACTTAGGGATGAGTATAAGAAAAATTGCAAAAGCATTGAAGAGATCCCCTAGTACTATTTCTAGAGAACTAAATCGGAATACAACCATAACGAACAACAAGTTTTCATCTTTTACTAGGTACTTTCCAGTAATTGCAAATAATAAATATAAACACAGAAGACTAAGATGTAGAAGAAATAGTGTAGTTGATGAAAAGACATTAAGATATTTAGAAGAAAAACTTTTAGAAAACTGGTCACCAGAGCAAATAGCAAATAGGAAAACATCTGAAATAGTGAATGTGCCGTCAACTTCGACAATCTACCGATTAATCCATAAAAAGATTCTTCTCATAGTTACAATGAAAAAATTAAGAAGAAAAGGAAAATTTAAGAGACCCACAGAAAAACGCGGGAAATTCAATGACGGTGGTAGAACGATTAAAAAAAGACCTACGGAGATCTATAAAAGAGAAATCTTAGGACATTGGGAATGCGATACCGTTGAATCTGGAAGAATAGACCATAAACGAAAAAGTAAATATTGTTTTGTAA